>NZ_CALLYO010000372.1 GCF_937858865.1 uncultured Amaricoccus sp.
AGTTGCAGACGAGCCGCGCCGAGAGCGGCTCCTCCTCCGGCCCCTCGAGGCTCTGGTCGGCCGGCCAGAGGTAGTAGCGCGCCCCCGCCGCCAGCGCCGCCCGGTGCCGCCCGCGCGGCCAGGCGGCGAAGACGGCGTTCGCCTCGGTCGGGTGCAGCAGCGCGGCGCCCGGCATCGCCGCGATCCCGGCGGCGAGCTGCTGCGCCCGCTCGTTCGACTGGTCGGCGAGGTCGAGCCAGAGATCGCCCTCGAGATAGGCCTCCATCTGCGCCGAGAGGAGGCGGTGCTTGGAGAAGAGGTGCCCGCCGCGCTTGCGCCGGAGCTCGAATTCCCAGGCGCGGGCGGGATCGAACAGCACCACCGCCTCGACCCCGAGGCAGCCGTTCTTGGTGCCGCCGAAGCACAGCACGTCGACCCCGGCCTTCCAGGAGAGCTCGGCCGGGGTGCAGTCGAGCCAGGCGACGGCGTTGGCGAAGCGCGCGCCGTCCATGTGCACCGGCATGCCCGCGGCGTGGGCGAGCCCGGCGAGCTCGGCCACCTGGGCCGGGGTGTAGGCGGTGCCGGCCTCGGTGGCGTTGGTGAGCGAGAGCGCGCCCTTCTGCACGTTGTGGACGCCCACCGCCGCCGCCCGCGCGACCGCCCGCTCAAGCTCGGCCGGCGCGATGCGCCCGTGCTCGCCGTCGAGCAGGGTGAGCTTGGCGCCGCCGGTGTAGAACTCCGGCGCCCCGCATTCGTCCTCGGCGACATGCGCGCCGCGGTGGCAGTAGACCGTCGCCCACGGCGGGCAGAGGCAGGCGAGCGAGAGCGCGTTGGCCGCGGTTCCGGTCGCCACCAGGCGGACCGCCGCCTCCGGCGCCTCGAACACCTCGCGGAGCCGCGCCTGCACCCGCTGGAAGGCCTCCTCCTCGCCGTAGGAGGGGGCGTTGCCCGCGTTCGCCGCCGTCACCGCCTCGACGATCTCGGGCGCCGCGGGACCGGTGTTGTCCGACTGGAACCACATCAGATCTCCTCCTCGATCACGAAGTCTTCCCAGTCCTCCTCCGGCACCTCGTATTCCGCCACCATGCGCCCCCGCAGCGAGATGCCGGCCCGGTGCACGCTCTCGGGATCGCCCGAGATGAGCGGGTGCCAGGGCTCGAGCGCGCGCCCCTCGTGCACCAGCCGGTAGGCGCAGGTTCGCGGCATCCAGGAGAGCACGGTCTCGAGATTGTCGCGGTCGAGCACGACGCAACCCCGCACCAACTGGCGGCGGAGCGGATAGTTCCCGCAGCGGCAGGTCCCGAGATCGAGGAGCCGGCAGGCCACGCGGGTATAGGCGACCGCGCCCGTGTCCTCGTCCTCGAGCTTGATGAGGCAGCATTTGGCGCAGCCGTCGCAGAGCGCCTCCCACTCGGGGCGGGTGAGCTCCTCGAGCGGAAAGCGGCGCCAGAAGTCCTTGCGCAGGCCCTCGCGCGCCGCGCGCTTCGTCTGTCCGCCGCGGCTCACGCGGCGCCGGCGAGCTGCGCCCGCGCCTCCTCGGCGTCGCGGTGCATCTGCGCGACGAGGGGCTCGGCGCCGTCGAAGCGGAGCTCCGGCCGGAGGAAGGCGACGAGCGCCACCGACAGCACCGCGCCGTAGAGGTCGCCGTCGAAGTCGAAGAGATGCACCTCGAGGTTCGCCGCCCGGGCGCCGAAGGTCGGCCGCACCCCGACCGAGGCGACCCCGCGGTAGCGCCCCTGATGCGGGCCGGTCAGCACGTCGACGAGGATGGCATAGACCCCGAAGCGCGGCGGGTTGAGGCCGGCGAGGCTCATGTTGGCAGTCGGGAATCCGAGGCTGCGCCCGCGCTTGTCGCCGTGCTCGACTTCGCCCTCGATCCGGTGCCAGTGGCCGAGGATGCGCGCCGCGACCTCCGGCCGGCCGGCGGCGAGCGCCTCGCGGATCGCCGTCGAGGAGAAGTCGCCCTCCCCGTCCGAGACGAGCGGCGCCACGGTCACGCCGAAGCCGGCCGTCCGCCCGAGGGTCCGCAGCGTCTCCGCATCGCCCGCCCGGCCCTTGCCGAAGCGGAAGTCGGCGCCGACCACGACGTGCCGCACGCCGAGGCCGGCGGCGAGGGCCGCGGCCACGAAGGCCTCGGGCGGGAGGGCGGCCATCGGCGCGCCGAACGGGAGCTCGTAGAGGCGCTCGACGCCGAGCTTCTCCATCCGCCGGGCGCGGGCGTCGCCGGTCATCAGCCGGAAGGGCGGCGCGTCGGGGGCGAAGAAGCTGCGCGGGTGCGGCTCGAAGGTGACGACGCCGAAGGGTGCGCCGAGCTCGGCCGCGGCGGCATGGGCGAGCGCCAGGACCGACTGGTGCCCGAGGTGCACCCCGTCGAAGTTGCCCATGGCGACGGCGGCGCCGCGATCCGCCTCCGCCAGGCCGCGATAGTCCCGAAATCGCTTCATCGGCCCCTTGGCGGGCCGGAGCCCTGCGCGTCAGTCGAACCTGCGGCTCGGCGCCAGCACCAGCGCCTCGCCTTCGAGCACGACGGTATCGCCGACCCGGCAGGCGCAATCAAGCGTCACCCGGCGCTTCGCGTGGTCGATGTCGCGCACGACGACCGTCGCCTCGACCCGGTCGCCGGGCCGGACCGGGGCGCGGAACTTGAGCGTCTGGCCGAGGTAGACCGTCCCGTGGCCGGGCAGCTGCTCGCCGATCACCGCCGAGATCAGCCCGGCGGTCAGCATCCCGTGCGCGATCCGCCCCTCGAAGATGGTGTCGCGGGCATAGTCGTCGTCGAGGTGCACGGGATTGTGGTCGGTCGACAGCTCGGCGAACATCGCGATCTCGGCGTCGCCGATCGTCTTCGACAGCGACCGCTGCATCCCGATCGAGATGTCCTCGATGCAGATCGTCCCGATCGGCAGGTTGTGCCCCCGCGTGTCCAGCATGGCGCCTTCCTCATGTTGCGCTGCAGCGTACCCTATGCGATTCGCTGGCGCGGCGCAAGAGCGGTGCGCAACTTTCGTTCGCTCCTACCGTATCGTCAGGAACATTATTGCGCCGGCGTTGCGGCGGATCAGCGCAGGAAGGCCATGGCGAAGAGCGGCGCGAGCCGGGCCGCCTCGAGACAGGCGGCGAGCTTCGCCGGATCCGGGCCGGCCGAGGCGGTGGTGCCGGTCTCCCCGGCGGCGAGGCCGCCGGTGACGAAGAGCGCGTCGAGCGCCTCGCCCATGGCGCCGAGGATGTCGGTGCCGATCCCGTCGCCGACGCAGAGGATCTCCTCGGGCGGCACCTCGCGGCCGAGCCGCTCCACCAGCTTCCGGCGGGCGAGCGAATAGATCGGCGGGTGCGGCTTGCCGAAATAGTAGCTGCGCCCGCCGGCCGCGGCGTAGGCCTGCGCGATGGCGCCGGCGCAGTAGATCCGCCGCTCGCCCACGTCGACCACGATGTCGGGATTGGCGCAGAGGAGCTTCAGCCCCTTGGTCTTGCCGTAGAGGATGATCGCCCGGTAGTCGTCCGGCGTCTCGCTCATGTCGTCGAAGAGGCCGGTGCAGACGATCCCCTCCGCCTCCTCGAGCGGCACCCGCTCGACGTCGATCGGCCGGCCCTCGGCGTCGCGGAAGAAGACCAGGTCCCGCTCCGGGCCGATGTGGAAGACCCGGCGCCCGAACTGGCCGGCCGCCATCGCCGCCTGGGCCGCGTCGCCGGAGGAGACGATGAGGTCCCAGCAGGAGCGCGGCGCGCCGAGCAGGTCGAGCTGCCGCGCCACGTCCCCCGCCGGCCGCGGCGAGTTGGTGAGAAGCACCACGGTCCCGCCGCCGCCGCGGAAGGCCTCGAGCGCCGCCACCGCCTCCGGGAAGGCCCGCACCCCGTCGTGCAGGCACCCCCATAGATCGCAGAAGAGCGCGTCGTAGCCGGGATCGATCTCCGCCAGCGCGCCTATGATCTCGGTCATCCCCGCTCCCCGCCCGCCGGAAAGCCCATACGCTTTCCATACGCACTCCATACGCGTTCCATACGGCCTTTTCCCAGACTTTTCAGCCCCCTGCGGGCAATCCGCCCGCTCCTCACGATTCCAGCCATATTTCCCCCTCTCCGTCTTGACACGGAGCGGCCCGCTCAATACCTCTGACGCGCCTTTAGCACTCATGGGTGGCGAGTGCTAACATACGGCCTGAAGCCCACCCGCAAGGTAGGAACGCGAACCAAGGAGCGATCCCAAAATGCAATTCACTCCGCTTCACGACCGCGTGGTCGTCCGCCGCATCGAGGGCGAGGAGAAGACCAAGGGCGGCCTGATCATCCCCGACACCGCGAAGGAGAAGCCCTCCGAGGGCGAGGTCATCGCGGTCGGCGAGGGTGCGCGGAAGGACTCGGGCGAGCTCATCCCGATGACCGTCAAGGCCGGCGACCGCATCCTCTTCGGCAAGTGGTCGGGCACCGAGGTCAAGCTCGACGGCGAGGATTACCTCATCATGAAAGAGAGCGACATCCTCGGCGTCATCACCCCGGGCAAGGCCGCCAAGGCCGCCTGAGCCGTCAACAGTTTCTGAGGAGTACGACAACATGGGCGCCAAGCAGCTCAAGTTCGACACCGATGCCCGCAACCGCCTCCTGAAGGGCGTCGACCTGCTCGCGGACGCGGTCCGCGTGACCCTCGGCCCCAAGGGCCGCAACGTCATCCTCGACAAGTCCTTCGGGGCGCCGCGGATCACCAAGGACGGCGTCACCGTCGCCAAGGAGATCGAGCTCGAGGACAAGTTCGAGAACATGGGCGCGCAGATGGTCCGCGAAGTGGCCAGCCGCACCAACGACGAGGCCGGCGACGGCACCACCACCGCCACCGTGCTCGCCCAGGCGATCGTCCGCGAGGGCATGAAGTCGGTCGCGGCCGGCATGAACCCGATGGACCTGAAGCGCGGCGTCGACAAGGCGGTCGCCATCGTCGTCGAGGACATCAAGGCCCAGGCCAAGACCGTCTCCGGCTCCGACGAGGTCGCCCAGGTCGGCACCATCTCCGCCAACGGCGAGACCGAGATCGGCCGGCAGATCGCCGACGCGATGCAGAAGGTCGGCAACGAGGGCGTCATCACCGTCGAGGAGAACAAGGGCTTCGAGACCGAGACCGAGGTCGTCGA
>NZ_CALLYO010000373.1 GCF_937858865.1 uncultured Amaricoccus sp.
TGGAGGCGACGACCGGAATCGAACCGGTGTGCACGGATTTGCAATCCGCTGCGTAACCACTCCGCCACGTCGCCGCGCAGTGCGATCCATCTAGCAACGCGGGCGCGCGCCGGCAAGGGCGGGAAACGCGCCCTGCCGCGTTGCCCCGGCGGGGGAAATGTGCGATCCCTCGGCCGACCCGTCCGGTGCAGGGACTGCCGCATGACCGACTACGCCGCCGCCCGCGAAGCCATGGTGGACCGCCAGGTGCGGCCCGCCGACGTCACGCTCTATCCCATCATCGCCGCCATGCTGGCGGTGCCGCGCGAGGCCTTCGTGCCCGACGCGCGCCGCCCGGTCGCCTATCTCGGCGAGCATGTGCCGCTGGCGCCGGGGCGGGTGCTGCTCGACCCCAGGGTCTTCGCCAAGCTGCTCGACGCGCTCGACGTCGGGACGGGCGACCTCGTCCTCGACCTCGGCTGCGGCCTCGGCTATTCGACCGCCGTGCTGGCGCGGATGGCCGATGCGGTGGTGGCGGTCGAGCCCGACCCCGAGATGGCGGCCGAGGCCGAGCGGCTCCTCGGCCAGCATTCGGTCGACAACGCCGTGGTGCAGGCCGGGCCGCTCGAGGCCGGGGTGGCCGAGCACGGGCCCTTCGACGTCGTCATCCTCGAGGGCGGCATCGAGCTGCTCCCGCCGGCGATCGAGGAGCAGCTCAAGGTGGGCGGGCGGATCGCCGCGATCTTCATGCAGGGGGCGGGCGGCCAGGCGCGGCTCGGCCTCCGCACGCCGCAGGGGATCACCTGGCGGCGTATCTTCGATGCCACGGCGCCGGTGCTCCCCGGCTTCGCGGCGGTGAAAGCATTTGAATTCTGAGCCGATGCACCGGATAGTGCATCCACGAGCCCGGTTCACGGGCCAGCAGGCGAGCAGCGTCCGGGGAATGGTGATGCACAGGCTGTCGTTGAAGTCGCTTCTCCTCTCGGGTGCCGTCGCGGCGGCCCTGGCCCTCAGCGGCGCGGCCGAAGCCGACTCCCTCGCCGACGCCCTGGTCAAGGCCTACCAGACCAGCCCGCTGCTCGATTCCTCCCGCGCCGCCCTGCGCGGCGTCGACGAGAACCTGCCGCAGGCGCGCTCCGCCCGGCGCCCGCAGGTCGGCGTCTCGGCCTCGCTCAGCAGCCAGACCACCGCCGAGGCGATCGAGGACCAGCTCTACAGCAGCCAGGCGTCGCTCAACGCCTCGCTCCTCGTCTTCGACAACGGCCAGACCAAGGCGGCGATCGAGTCGGCCCGCAACCTGATCGCCGCCGGCCGCGCCGATCTCAAGGGCATCGAGCAGCAGGTGCTGTTCGATGCGGTCGAGGCCTACGTCTCGGTCCGCCGCGACCAGGAGTTCGTCCGGCTGGCGCGGAACGACGTCCAGCGCCTCGACGAGACGCTGACCGCGACCCGCAACCGCTTCGACGTGGGCGAGGTGACCCGCACCGACGTCAGCCAGAGCGAGTCGCGCGCCGCCGCCTCGCGCTCCACCCTGGCCGCCGCCGAGGGGCAGCTCGCCATCTCGCGCGAGTCCTACCTCGCCGTCGTGGGTTCGCCGGCCGACAACCTCGAGGCGCCCCCGCCGCTGCCGCAGGTGCCCGGGACGCTCGATGCCGCCACCGCCATCGGCCGCCAGCGCAACCCGGCGATCATCGCCGCCCAGTTCAACGAGCGCGTCGCGGTCTACGACTTCGACCGCGCCCTCGCCGCCAAGGGGCCGCAGCTCGCCATCACCGCCGGCGTCGGCATCGAGCGGGACAACCAGAACATCCAGGGCTGGGACGGCAACAGCTTCGGCCAGGTCGGGGTGGAGGGCTCGCTGCCGCTCTACACCGGCGGGCGCAACGACAGCCTGGTGCGCCAGGCCCAGGCGCTCCTCGACCAGCGGCGCTTCGAGCTCAACGACTCGGCGCGGCAGGTGGTGCAGTCGGTGGGCGAGGCCTGGGCGCAGCTGCTGGTGGCGCGCGCCTCGATCGTCGCCCGCCGCGAGCAGGTCGAGGCGGCGCGCATCGCCGCCGAAGGCGTCGCCGAGGAGGCCCGCCTCGGCGCCCGCTCGACCCTCGACGTCCTCGACGCCGACCAGGAGCGGCTCGAGGCCGAGGCCGAGGTGGTCCGCGCCCTCGCCGACGAGTATATCGCCACCTACGGCCTCCTGCAGGCCATGGGCCTGCTCACCGTCGAGCACCTGAACCTCGGCATCGAGAGCTACAACCCCGACGTCAACTTCACCCGCGTGCGCAACGGCCCCTCCGGCGGCTACGACACCTCGGCCGTCGACCGCATCCGCGCCCGCTGGGAGAGGCGCTGAGCCGTGGCCGGCCGCGAGGAGGGGAGCGGGCGCGACGGCTTCCCCGAGGGCGAGTCGCTCGCCGAGGTGCTCGCCTCGATCCGCGCCCTCGTCTCGGCCGAGACCGAGGCCCGCAGCGCCGGCCCCGGCGAGACGGTGCTGATGCTGACCGCCGACATGCGCAGCGACGCCGGGGCGCGGCCGCCGGACGACGGACTCGCCGAGGGCCTCGGGGCGCCGGCCGGCCCTGCGGCCCCGAGCCTGGACGAGGCGGCGCTTCGCACCATGATCAACGCCATCGTGCGCGAGGAACTCCAGGGCGAGCTCGGCGAGCGGATCAACCGCAACCTCCGCAAGCTGATCCGCCGCGAGATCGCCGAGTTCCTCGAGGAACAGCGCAAGTCCTGAAGCCGGCCGGCTCCGGGGCGCGGGCAGGCGACGGGGAAGCGATGGTCTATCTGCCCGGACAGGCGCCGCCTCGCCATGCCGTCGTCCTCGTCAACCCGGGCGCCCGCCGCGGCGGCGACGCGATCGACGGCCTGCTGGCGAAGTTCCGCGCCGCCGGCATCGCGGTGCGCGAGTCCGAGCTCGGCTCGCCCGAAGAGATCGAGCGCCACATCCGCGAGGGCGGCGGCGAGACCGACTGCGCCCCCGACGGCGCCCCCGACGGCGCCCCCGACTGCGCAATCGTCTGCGGCGGCGACGGCAGCCTCTGCCTCGCCGCGCCCGGCCTCCTCGCCACCGGCGTCACCCTCGGCATCCTGCCGATGGGCACCGCCAACGACCTCGCCCGCACCCTCGGCATCCCCGACGACCTCGAGGCCGCCGCCGACATCATCATCGCCGGCCGCCAGCGGCGGATCGACCTCGGCACGGTGAACGGCACCCCCTTCTTCAACGTCGCCTCGATCGGCCTCAGCGTCGAGCTGGCGCGCGAGCTCTCCGGCGAGCTGAAGCGGCGCTGGGGCCGCGTCGGCTACGCGCTCGCCGCCCTGCGCGCGCTGCTGCGGGCCGAGCGCTTCTCCGCCCTCGTCACCGAGGGCGAGGAGACGCTGCGCACCCGCACCATGCAGGTCGCCGTCGGCAACGGCCGCTTCTACGGCGGCGGCACGGTGGTGGCCGAGGACGCCACCATCGACGACGGCCACCTCGACCTCTACAGCCTCGAGATCCGCAACGTCCTGCAGCTCGCGCTGATGCTGCGGAGCTTCCGCTCCGGCGCCCACGGCGCCTGGTCCGAGGTGAAGACGCTGCGCGGCACCGAGTTCGAGATCCGCACCCGCCACCCGCGCCCGGTCAACGCCGACGGCGAGCTGATCGCCGAGACGCCGGCCGTCTTCAAGGTGCACCCCGGGGCGGTCACCGTCTATGCCCCGCCCCCGGCCGAGGCGCCGAGCATTCGCCCTTGACCTCCGGCACCGCTTCCGGTTTGCCATCCGGGCGCCAGCCCGAGAGACCGCGATGCCCGACCTCCTGCTCGAACTCCTTTCGGAGGAGATCCCCGCCCGCATGCAGCGACAGGCGGCCGAGGACCTGCGCCGCCTCGTCACCGACGGCCTCGTCGAGCGCGGCCTCACCTACGCCCACGCCGCCGCCTTCGCCACCCCGCGCCGCCTGACGCTCGCCGTCGAGGGCCTCACCGACCGCTCGCCCAACCTGCGCGAGGAGCGCAAGGGCCCGCGCGCCGACGCCCCCGCCCCGGCGATCGAGGGCTTCCTGCGCGCGACCGGCCTCGCCCGCGCGGATCTCCAGACCCGCCCCGACAGGAAGGGCGACATCCTCGTCGCCGTCCTCGACCGGCCCGGGCGGCCCGCCGCCGAGATCGTCGCCGAGACGGTGGACGAGGTCGTCCGCGGCTTCCCCTGGCCGAAGTCGATGCGCTGGGGCGACGGCACGCTGCGCTGGGTCCGCCCGCTGCATTCCATCCTCTGCATCCTGACCCGCGAGGACGGGGCCGAGATCGTCCCCTTCGAGATCGACGGCATCCCCGCCGGCAACACCACCCGCGGCCACCGCTTCCACGCGCCCCAACCCTTCGCCGTCACCTCCTTCGAGGACTACGAGGCGAAGCTCCGCCGCGCGAAGGTCATCCTCGACCCGGCCGCGCGCGCCGACCGCATCGCCCACGACGCCCGCCAGCTCGCCTTCGCCGCCGGCCTCGAGCTCGTCGACGACCCGGGCCTCCTCGCCGAGAACGCCGGCCTCACCGAATGGCCGGTGACCCTCATGGGCCGCATCGAGGACCGTTTCCTCGACCTGCCGCCCGAGGTGCTGCAGACCTCGATGCGCGAGAACCAGAAGTTCTTCTCCCTGCGCGAGCCCGTCTCCGGCCGCATCACCGCCTATATCCTCGCCGCCAACCGCGAGACCGCCGACGACGGCGCCACCATCCTCGCCGGCAACGCCCGCGTCCTGACCGCCCGCCTCGCCGACGCCGAATTCTTCTGGCGGAACGACCTGCGCACCCCCCTCGCCGACATGGCGGCGAAGCTCGCCGGCGTCACCTTCCACGGCAAGCTCGGCACCCAGGCCGAGCGCATCGCCCGCATCGCCGCGCTGGCCCGCGAGATCGCCCCGCACGTCGGCGCCGATCCCGACCTCGCCGAACGGGCGGCGCAGCTCGCCAAGGCCGACCTCGCCAGCCAGATGGTCTTCGAGTTCCCCGAGCTCCAGGGCACCATGGGCCGCTACTACGCCGAGAGGGCAGGGGAGCCCCCCGCCGTCGCCGCCGTCGCCGCCGAGCACTACTCCCCCCTCGGCCCCACCGACACCGTCCCCACCGCCCCCCTCTCCGTCGCCGTCGCCCTCGCCGACAAGCTCGACACCCTCACCGGCTTCTGGGCCATCGACGAAAAACCCACCGGCTCCAAGGACCCTTTCGCGCTGCGCCGTGCAGCGCTGGGAGTCATTCGGATCATCCTTGAGAACCAAGTCACCGCGCCGCTAAACCCGCTGCTTTCCATAGCTCTTCGTGCGGTTCGCTCACGTGCCCCGATTGATCAGGAGGCCACTGCGGAGCACGCTGCGATTGCGCGAGAGTCTGGGTTTCAGGGCTATGTCGTGCCTAGGAGGTTCGACGTCACTCAGAAGAGGCAGGACCTCCTCGCCTTCCTCGCCGACCGCCTCAAGGTCCACCTCCGCGCCGAGGGCATCCGCCACGACGTCATCGACGCCTGCTTCCGGCTGGGCGGCCAGGACGACCTCGTCCTCCTCGTCGCCCGCGTCCGCGCATTGCAAACGTTCCTCGCCACCGACGACGGCGCGAACCTCCTCACCGGCTACAAGCGCGCGACCAACATCCTCGAGCAGGAGGAGAAGAAGGACGGGC
>NZ_CALLYO010000374.1 GCF_937858865.1 uncultured Amaricoccus sp.
CGCCGCCAGCTCCTCGATCACCGCCGCCGGCGCCATCCCCTCGGCCGGCACCGGCTCGGCGAAGCGCGCCAGCACCTCGCGGTAGCCGAGCGCCGCCCGCACCGGCGCCGCCGCCACCCCGCGGCGGTAGGCCTTCGCGTGGGAGGCGGCGGCGTCGAGGGCCGCCGCCTCGGCATCGCCGAACCCCGGCATCAGACCCCGGAGGGGATGTTGGTCGGGTCGCGCTCGATCCGACGCGGGCTGTTGAGCTCCTTCCAGGCCGCCAGCGCCCGGTGCGGCGCCGGGAAGGCCGGCCGCGGCACGAACCTGCCCCGCCCCGGCTGCGGCTGGCTGTTCCGCCCGTCCGCCCAGACCACGTCGCCGCGCGAGAGCGTGTAGCGCGCCTGCGCCGTCACCTTCAGCCCCTCGAAGACGTTGTAGTCGATGATCGACTTCTGCGTCGAAGCCGACACCGTCTTCGAGAGCTTCGGATCCCAGACCACGACGTCGGCGTCCGCCCCTTCGACGATCGCCCCCTTGCGCGGATAGATGTTGAGGATCTTGGCGATGTTGGAGGACGTCACCGCCACGAACTCGTTCGGCGTCAGCCGCCCGGTCTCGACCCCCTTGGTCCAGAGCACCGCCAGCCGCTCCTCGAGCCCGCCCGTCCCGTTCGGGATCGAGGGAAAGCCCTTCAGCCCCATGCGCTTCTGCTCGGTGGTGAAGGCGGCGTGGTCGGTCGCCACCACCTGCAGCGACCCCGCCGCCAGCCCGGCCCAGAGGCTGTCCTGGTGGCTCCTGTCGCGGAACGGCGGCGACATCACCCGCCGCGCCGCATAGTCCCAGTCCTTGTGGAAATATTCCGTCTCGTCGAGCGTCAGATGCTGGATCAAGGGCTCGCCGTAGACCCGCATCCCCTTCTGCCGCGCCCGCCTGATCGCCTCGTGCGCCTGCTCGCAGGAGACGTGCACGATGTAGAGCGGGACGCCCGCGGCATCGGCGATCATGATCGCCCGGTTCGCCGCCTCGCCCTCGACCTCGGGCGGCCGCGAATAGGCGTGCCCCTCGGGCCCGGTCAGCCCCTCCTCCATGTACTTCTTCTGCAGCTCGGCCACGATGTCGCCGTTCTCGGCATGGACGAGCGGCAGCGCCCCGAGCTCGGCGCAGCGCCTGAACGACGCATACATCTCGTCGTCCTCGACCATCAGCGCGCCCTTGTAGGCCATGAAATGCTTGAAGGTATTGACCCCGCGCTTCACCACCGCGTCCATCTCGCGCCAGATCTTCTCGTTCCAGCCGGTGATCGCCATGTGATAGCCGACGTCGACGCAGATCTGCGGCTTCGCCTTCCGGTCCCACTCGTCGAGCGCGGCGAGCAGGCTCCCGTCCGCCCCCGGCAGCACGAAGTCGACCAGCATCGTCGTCCCGCCCGAGGCGGCGGCGAAGGTGCCCGACTCGAAGGTCTCCGCCGCCGTCGTCCCCATGAACGGCATCTCGAGGTGGGTGTGCGGGTCGATGCCGCCCGGGATGACGTAGGCGTCGGTGGCGTCGATCTCCTCGTCGCCCCGGAGGTTCTCGCCGATCGCCGCGATCGTCTCGCCCTCGACCAGCACGTCCGCCTTCCACGTCCGGTCGGCGGTGACGATGGTGCCGTTCCTGATGACCTTGCTCACGCTTTCCCCTCAGTATCCGCCGATCGCCGCCCCAAACATTCCGCCGTACATCCCGCCGTACATGCCCCGGTGCCTCGGCAGGCCGGAGCGGTAGAGGTCGGCGAGCGTCCCTGTCCGTGCCCGGAAGATCGCCGCGAGCCGGTGCACCCGCGGGTCGATCGCCGCCGACCGCACCTCCCGGCAGTCCGTCCGCCCGGCGCGCGCCGTCTGCGGCCGCACCTCGGCGCTGTCGCCGAAGACGTCGAGCACCTTCGGCGCGGCCGCCGCCCGCGTCACGCAGCGCGTCAGCGCCCCCGAGGCCACGTCGAGCACCCAGGCGCTCCCCGGCTCGTCGGCGACGATGCTGTAAGGCGCCGCCTCCGCCGCCCCTCCGGCCAGCGCCAGCGCCATGGCCATCCCGGCCAGCTTCTCCAGCCTCATGCCTTGCTCCTCCCCTGGTGTCGCCGGCGTTGCGCAGCCGGTCGACTGCGGCTCATCATGCACCCGTCGGCCGGGCTGCACCAGCCCCGGCACGGCCGCAGCGGCACCGAAGCAAGCCTCCGCAAGCCCGCGGCATCATTGGGACTCGCCATGGCCGTCCGGCGCCTCGGCCAGCACCCGGCGCAGGAAGTCGAGGTCGAAGGCCACCAGCGCCCGCCGCGCGCCGCCGACCGAGCAGGTGAGGCTCCCGTCGGCGATCTCCCGCGCCCCGAGCACATGCACCAGCGCCCGCCCGCCCTCGTAGTCCACCACCACCTCGCCCCCCGCCGGCTCGCCGAAATCCGCCTCGAACCCGTCGAGCCGCAGCCGCTCCCCGCCGAACCGGACCTCGAGCGAAGCGAACCGGCTCACCGCCTGCCCCCGTATGAACCGCTACCCCAAGGCGAAAAAGGGCAGCGCCCGACCCGGCGGGCGAGAAGCGCCAGCGTCGTGCCGGAGGCACGCCCTCGGCGTGACGGGGCGGGGCGGGCGCTGCCCGAGGCCAGAGCCTCGGGCGGGACAGTCGGGGAGGGCACCCCTTTTCCTTCGCCGGCCCTCGTCCGAAACGGTCGCCCCGCCGCCCCCTGCACACCCACCCGCCCCAGGACGAAGAGGGCAGGCGAGGAGCGCCCGCGTCGTGCCGGAGGCACGCCTTCGGCGTGACGGGGCGGGGCGGGCGCCGCCCGAGGCAGGGCCTCGGGCGGGACAGTTGGGGAGGGCGCGACCCTTCCCGCCGCGATCGCAGAAACCGGTCGCGTCGTATCAGGCTTCGTAGAGCTCCAGTCGCCTCTCGATCCGCGCCACCCGCTCGTCCATCCGATCGAGCCGGTTGGAGAGGCTGGCGTACTGTGACTCGAGGATGCCGAGCCGCCCCTTGATCTCGCGCAAATCCTCACCGTGCCGGTCCAGCGTGGCGCGGATGGCGCGAAGATGCTCGAGGATGAGGGTGTCGGTTTCCATAAGCCTCTCCGAGAGCTCATACCTCGCCCCCTTTCCGTCAAGATAATCTGAACCCCCTCACGCCACAATCTCCGCCGTCTCGAGCACCGCGTGGAACAGCACGTTCGCCGCCTTCTCCGCCCAGTCCGGCGTGATCTCCTCCGCCTCGTTGTGCGAGAGCCCGTCGACGCAGGGGCACATCACCATCGTCGCCGGCGCCACCTTCGCCGCCCAGCAGGCGTCGTGCCCCGCCCCCGAGACGATGTCGCGATGCGAATACCCGAGCCGCTCCGCCGCCCCGCGCACCCGCGCCACCAGCTCCGGCGCGAAGGTGACGGGGTCGAAATGCCCGACCGGCTCGACCGCGCAGCCGACGCCCAGCCCCGCGCAGATCGCCGCCGCCTCGCGCTCGATCCGCGCCCGCATCCCGTCGAGCTTGCCCTGGTCCGGCGAGCGGATGTCGACGGTGAAGACCACCCTCCCCGGCAGCACGTTGCGCGAGTTCGGATGGAACTTCACCTGCCCGACGCCGCCCACCGCGTCCGGCTGGCTCTCCATCGCCACCCGCTGCACCATCTCCATGATCCGCGCCATGGCGAGCCCGGCGTTCACCCGCATCTTCATCGGCGTCGACCCGGTGTGCGCCTCCCGGCCGGTCAGCGTGAACTCCAGCCACCAGAGCCCCTGGCAATGCGTCACCACGCCGATCTCCCTGCCCTCCGCCTCGAGGATCGGCCCCTGCTCGATATGCAGCTCGAAATAGGCGTGCATCCTGCGCGCGCCCACCTCCTCCTCCCCCTTCCAGCCGATCCGCTCCAGCTCGTCGCCGAACCGCTTCCCCTCGGGATCGGTGCGCCCGTAGGCATAGTCCCGGTCGATCACCCCGGCGAAGACCCCGCTCGCCAGCATCGCCGGCGCGAAGCGCGCCCCCTCCTCGTTGGTCCAGTTCGTCACCACGATCGGCCGCCGCGTCCGGATGCCGAGGTCGTTCAGCGTCCGCACCACCTCGAGCGCCCCGAGCACCCCGAGCACCCCGTCGTACTTCCCCCCGGTCGGCTGGGTGTCGAGATGGCTCCCGACATAGACCGGCAGCGCCTCGGCATCCTCGCCGGCGCGGGTCGCGAACATCGTCCCCATCTGGTCGACCCCGAGCGTCAGCCCGGCCGCGTCGCACCAGCGGCGGAAGAGCGCCCGCCCCTCGGCGTCGGCGTCGGTCAGCGTCTGCCGGTTGTTGCCGCCCGCCACCCCGGGGCCGATCTTCGCCATCTCCATGATCGCGTCCCAGAGCCGGGCGCCGTCGATCTTCAGGTTGTCGCTGGGCGAGGTCATCGCGGGCTCCTTCGGACAGGCTCTCCCCCCTTGTGTAGGTCGCCCCCCCGCGGCCGCGCAAGCCGAGCTTTTCCCACTGCGCAGCCGCCCCGCCCGCGGCTAAGCTCGCCGCAGGGGAATCGGCGCCGGACCCCGTTGGGCCGGACGCCGTTGGGAAAGAGGGAGCACGACATGCAGAAGAACCAGCTCATCGCGGTGGCCGGCGGAGCCTTGCTCTTCCTGCTCGGCCTCGTGATCGGCATCTCGGTCGCCGGGCCGGACGAGATGGCGATCGAGGAGGCGGTCGCCGGCCGGGTCGACGCCGCCGTCGCGGCGCAGAACCAGCGGCTCGACAAGCTCGAGGCCAGCGTCGCCACCCTCTCGGGCGAGCTCGGCGGCCGCCTCGAGGGGCTCGGCGGCACGGTCGACGCCGGCGCCAGGACGATGGACGAGATCGGCAGCCGCCTCGGCGACGTCGGCACCCGCCTCGGCGACAGCCTCGCCGACCTCGGCCAGTCGCTCGCCGGCGCCATCGAGGACTCCAAGGCCGCGAGCCTCGCCGCGCTCGAGAGCGGCCTCGCCGGCCTGCGCGGGCAGATCTCCTCCCCCGCCGCACCCGCCGCCGAGGACGCGCCGACCGCCGCCACGCCGGCCGACCCGGGCACCCCGCCCGAAGGCCTCTCCGCCGGCGAGACCGCCCTTCTCTCGGACGGCGCGCTCCGCGTCTTCGTCTCGCGCGTCGACGACGCGGCCGGCGAGGCCAGCCTCCGCGCCAACGGCCAGGACTTCGCCCTCGCCGTCGGCGACGCCGCCACCGTGGCGAGCGCGGCCGGCGACTGCCGGCTGAGCCTCGACGCCGTCGACCGCGGCCACGCCAGCGTCTCCGGCGCCTGCGGCGACGCCCTGCCCGCCCCGGACGGCGCGGCGCCCGGCACCACCGTCGACCTCGCCGAGGGCCTCCGGGTCTTCGTCTCCGGCGTCGGCGACGACGGCGCCCGCCTCGCGATCAACGGCGTCGCCACGCAGACCGTGCCGCTCGGCCAGTCGGTCGAAGTGCGGGTGGGCGACCGGTCCTGCCGCGTCAGCGTCGAGAACATCGACCGCGGCCGCGTCGCGCTCGGCTACGTCTGCGGCTGAGCCCGCGCCCTCCGGCGCCGGCAGCGGCACGACATCCTGCCCCTGCCGACGCCTCCAACGAGCACGGGCGGGGATGAGCCGACGGCGCCACCTGGCGCCAGACGGCCCGGGTCAGGCGAGCTTCTGCAGCACCTTCCGCAACCCC
>NZ_CALLYO010000375.1 GCF_937858865.1 uncultured Amaricoccus sp.
CCGATGGTCATGGTCTCGGCGCTGACCGGCAAGGGGCTCGACCGGCTGCATGCGGCGATCGTCAAGGCCTATGCGGTCTGGAACGCGCGGATCTCGACCGCGCGGCTCAATCGCTGGCTGAGCCTGCAGGTCGCCGACCACCCGCCCCCGGCGCCGGGCGGGCGGCGGGTGCGGCTGCGCTACATGACGCAGGTGAAGACGCGGCCGCCGACCTTCGTCCTCTTCGCCTCGGTGCCGGACGCGGTGCCCGAGGACTACCGGCGCTTCCTGATCAATGGGTTGCGGCGGGACTTCGACCTGCCGGGAACGCCGATCCGGCTGCTGCTCCGCGCCGGCGACAATCCCTATGCCGGGCGGCGGCGGCCGAACGTGACCGCGCTCGACAAGCACAAGCCGCGCCGCTTCGAGGGCTGATACGGCCGCTGGCGGACTGAATCGGGATCGAGGGGGATTCCGGTCGTGTTAACAGCGACTTGAGCGGACTGGAATGCGGCCGGAAAGGGGCTGGAAAGCGGCCATACGAATTGCGGTCGTGACCGGAGGTTACAGCGGGTTGCGCGAAGACTGAATCGAAAGGATTCCCATAGGACTCGGTTTGTGATTCAACCTCGTCGGAGGTGGATCATGGGCAAGCCATATTCGATTGATCTTCGCGAGCGGATTTCTGTGTTCGTTGCGCGGGGTGGGTCGCGGCGGGAGGCGGCGCGGCACTTTGCGGTGAGCGTGAGCACGGCGGTACGGATCGCGGCGCAAGCTGCGGAGCGCGGTACGCTGGCGCCGCTCCGGCTCGGTCGGCCGCCGGGGGGAGGCAAGCTGGCGCCCTACATGGAGTTTCTGATCGAGATCGTCGAGGCGGTGCCGGACATCGCGCTCACCGAGCTCGCGGCGGCGCTCGCGGCCGAGCACGGGGTGCGGGTGCACCCGTCCTCGATCTCGCGGGCGCTGACAAGAGCCGGCATCACATACAAAAAAAGTCGCTCCAGGCCGCGGAGCGCGCCCGGCCCGAGATCCGCGCCGAGCGCGCCCATTGGACCAGGCACACCCAGCCGCGCATGCGCCAGGAGCCGCACCGGCTGACGTTCGTCGACGAGTGCGGCACCAAGACCAACATGACCAGGACGCGCGGCCGCGCCCGGCGCGGCGAGCGGGTGCGCGACCATGCGCCGTTCCGCCACGCCGGCACCCAGACCTTCGTCGCCGGGCTGCGCTACGACGGTCTCGTCGCCCCGTGGGTGATCCCGGGCGCCATGGACCGCACCGCCTTCGACACCTGGGTCGAGACCCAGCTCGCGCCGACCCTGCGCAAGGGCGACGTGGTCATCCTCGACAACCTCAAGGTGCACAGGAGCCCCAAGGCCGCCGCAATCCTGCGTGAGAAGGGCGCCTGGTTCCTGTTCCTGCCGCGCTACTCGCCTGATCTCAATCCGATCGAGATGGCCTTCGCCAAGCTCAAGGCCCACCTGCGCCGCATCGGCGCCCGCACCCTCGACACCCTCTGGTGCGCCGTCGGCGAAATCTGCGGCCTCTTCGATCCCGACGAGTGCTGGAACTACTTCAAGGAAGCCGGATATGTGTCAGACTAAACGCACGCCGCTTTAACGCGGGGTCGCGCCGGCGACAGGACCGAACCGTTCACCGGCGGACGTATGACGGCCTCAGCCGGGGGAGAGGCCGCGCAGGCGCTCGGAGCGGCGGCGCAGCAGCTCGAGGACGGTCAGGAGCGCGACGGAGATCGCCACGAGGATGGTGGCGATGGCGAGGATCGTCGGCGAGATCTGCTCGCGGATGCCGTTCCACATCTGCCGCGGGATGGTCTGCTGCTCGGGGGCGGCGACGAAGAGGACGACCACCACCTCGTCGAAGGAGGTGACGAAGGCGAAGAGCGCCCCCGAGATCACCCCCGGCATGATGAGCGGCATGGTCACCTGGAAGAAGGTACGGGTCGGCGAGGCGCCGAGGCTGGCCGCGGCGCGGTTCAGCGACTGGTCGAAGCCGACGAGCGTCGCCGTCACGGTGATGATGACGAAGGGGATGCCGAGCGTCGCATGCGCGAGGATGATGCCGACGTAGGAGTGGGCGAGCCCGACCATCGAGTAGAAGAAGAAGAGCCCGGTCGCGGTGATGATGATCGGCACGATCATCGGCGAGATGAGGATCGCCATGATGGTGCGGCGGAAGGGCATCTCCGGCCGCGAGAGGCCGAGGGCGGCCAGCGTGCCGAGGACGGTGGCGATGAGCGTGGCGAAGAAGCCGATGATGAGCGAGTTCTTCGCCGCCCGCACCCAGGAGGCGTTGTGCCAGACGTCCGACCACCAGGCGGCGTCGCGCGGCGCGTCCGGCGCCACCATGCCGAAGGTGAGGAGCCGGTCGTACCAGCGCAGCGAGTAGCCCTCGGGATCGAGCCGCAGCATCTTCTCGCTGAAGGTGAAATAGGCCTCGGCGTTGAACGAGAGCGGGATGATGATGAGGATCGGCGCGATCAGGAAGAGGAAGATCAGCGCGCAGATCACCAAGTAGGTATAGTGCCAGGCGCGCTCGAGGGGGGAGGCGTAGATCGGAAGCGCCATCGGATCACCCGAGCTTCATGTTGTCGACCCCGACCAGCCGGTCGTAGAGCCAGTAGAGGGCGAGGACCGCGGCGAGGAGCAGCGCCGCGAGCGCCGCGGCCAGCGACCAGTTGAGCGAATTCTGCATGTGGAAGGCGATGAGGTTCGAGATCAGCTGCCCGGAGGCGCCGCCGACCAGCGCCGGGGTGATGTAGTAGCCGACCGCGAGGATGAAGACGAGGAGCGAGCCCGCCCCGATCCCGGGCAGGGTCTGCGGCAGGTAGACCCGGCGGAAGGCGGTCCAGGAGGTCGCGCCGAGCGAACGGGCCGCGCGCACGTAGGAGGGGTTGATCGTGCGCATCACCGAGTAGAGCGGCAGCACCATGAAGGGCAAAAGGATGTGAGTCATGGCGATGACCGTGCCGGCCTGGTTGTACATGAGCTCGACCCGCCCGGTGTCGCCGATGATGCCGAGCGAGACCAGCGCGTTGTTGAGCACCCCCTGGCCCTGCAGGATCACCATCCAGGCGGTGGTGCGCACCAGGAGCGAGGTCCAGAAGGGCAGGAGCACCAGGATCATCAGGAGGTTCGAGTAGCGCAGGGGCAGCGTCGCGAGCAGGTGCGCGATCGGGAAGCCGAGCAGCAGGCAGAGGAAGGTGATGAGCGCCGAGAGCAGGAAGGTGCGCTGGAAGAGCGTGAGATAGACCGCCCGGTCCGGCGCGACGCGGGTGACGCTGCCGTCGAGGTCGCGGGTGCGGTCGACGGCCGCGAGGTAGAAGTTCGCCGTGTAGGCGGTCGAGACCTGGCGCATGGTGCTCCAGAGCGCCGGGTCGCCCCATTTCGCGTCGATATCGAGCAGTGCCTCGCGGTAGGGGGCCTCCAGCCGGCCGGCGCGGCGCCCGGCGGCGGTGAAGAGCGAGCGGGTGCCCTGCATCTCGTAGTTCACCCGCGTGCCGACCGCGCCGATGGTGCGCGCCTCGGCCGCGGCGGCGAGGTAGGCGATCAGGGCGGCAAGGGCGGCCTCGTCCGGCTCGGTCCCGGCCGGGGTGTCGCGGAACCAGGCCGCGACCTGCGGCATGTTGTCGACGAAGGTCGGGTTGTGCACCGAGCGGTGCAGCATCTGCCCGATCGGGACGACGAAGGTGACGAGGACGAAAAACAGGAGCGGCGCGACGAGCAGGAACGCCCGCCGCCGGGCGCGGGTCTGCGCGCGCGCGAGGGCGACCTTCAGCGGCCGGCCGTCGGCGGCCCGCATGATGCCTGCGCTCTGGTCTGCCGGGATGTCGGCCATGCGGCTCCTCGCGGGGTTGCCGGGGCGGGCGGCGCCGCCCCGGCCGGTCGTCGTGGGGCTTCGCCTCAGCTGGCGGCGAGCCATGCGTTGAAGCGCTCGTTCAGCTCGATGTCATGGTCGGCCCAGAACTCGATGTCGGTGGTGAGCGCATCAGCCACGTAGTCGGGGTTGGTCGGCATGTGCGGACCCATCTCGGTCTTGCCGTCCTTGAACAGCCCGACCAGCGGCGACGAGGATTTGCGCGCCGGGCCGTAGCTGATGAAGCCCGCCTGGTCGGCGAGCCGCTGGGTGTCGGTCGACCACTTGATGAACTCCCAGGCCGCGTCCTTGTGTGGCGCCCCCTTGGGGATGACCCAGAGGTTGAAGTCGTAGATCTGGTTCGGCCAGAGGAGCGCGAACGGCTGGTTCTCCTCCATCATCGCGTTGAAGATGCGGCCATTGTAGGCGGTCGTCATCACCACCTCGCCGTCGGCGAGCAGCTGCGGCGGCTGGGCGCCGGCCTCCCACCAGATCACCTGGTCCTTGATGGTGTCGAGCTTGGCGAAGGCGCGGTCGACACCCTCGGGGGTGCCGAGCACGTCGTAGACCTCGGCCGGCGGCACGCCGTCGGCCATCAGCGCCAGCTCGAGCGAGTATTTCGCGCCCTTGCGCAGGCCGCGCTTGCCGGGGAACTTCTCCAGATCGAAGAAGTCGGCGGACGAGGTAGGGGCCACGCCGGTGTCGGTGCGGTAGGCGATCAGCGTCGAATAGACGATGGTGCCGACGCCGCAGTCGTAGAGGCCGCCCTCGATGAAGTCATCGGCCGCCGGCGTGCCGTCGGCGCCGTCGGGCAGCTCGTCGATCGGCAGCACCTCGAGCGCGCCCTCGTCGCAGAGACGCACGAGATCCGAGGGCTCGACGTCGGCGATGTCGATCGAGACGTTGCCGGCCTCGACCTGGGCCTTGATCGGGGTCGCCGGGTTGTCGGCGTCGATCGAATTGATCTTGATTCCGGTCAGCGCCATGTAGGGCTTGTGGTAGGCCTCCATCTGGCTCGCGCCGTAGGCGCCGCCCCAGGAGACGATGTTGAGCTCGCCCTGCGCGGCGGCCGCGAAGCCGACGCACATGAGCGTGCTGGTGAGAAACAGCATTCTCTTCATTCGGGATGCTCCTTGGGTTGGAAACGTTCTGGCTTGGGATGGCTCGTGCATCGCGCCCTCCGTCAGTGGGGATCGAGCGCGCGCGCGTCGGGGGTGACCCAGCCGATGGCCACCCGCTCGCCGGGCTCGAGCTTGCGCTGGCCGATGCTGTTGCGGCACTTCATCACGAAGTTGTCGTTGCCCGCGACCCGCATCCGGGTGCGGAAGGTGTCGCCCATGTAGATGAACTCGAGCACCTCCGCCTCGACGGTGCGCGCCCCGGGCGGCAGGCGCTCGGGCTTGAACTCGACGCGCTCGGGGCGGATCGAGACGGTGGTCCGCTCGCCGGCCGCGCTCACGTTGACCGGCACCGCCTCGATGAGCTCGCCGCCGGCGAGCCGCACGGTGCAGGCGCCGTCGGCGATCGTCTCGACCGTGCCGGGGAGCGTGTTGTTCTCGCCGATGAACTGGGCGACGAAGCTGTTCGCCGGCCGCTCGTAGAGCTCCTCGGGCGGGGCGAGCTGCTGGATGCGGCCGTCGTTGAAGACGGCGACCCGGTCGGACATGGTCAGCGCCTCGGACTGGTCGTGGGTGACGTAGACCACCGTCACGCCGAGCGCGTCGTGCAGGTGCTTGATCTCGAACTGCATGTGCTCGCGCAGCTGCTTGTCGAGCGCGCCGAGGGGCTCGTCCATGAGGACGAGTTCGGGCTCGAAGACGAGGGCGCGGGCGAGGGCGATGCGCTGCTGCTGGCCGCCCGAGAGCTGCGCCGGGCGCCGCCCGCCGAACCTGCCCATCTGTACCATGTCGAGGGCGCGCTTGATCTTGGCCTCGATCTCGGCCTTGCCGAGGTTCCTGACCTGCAGCGGGAAGGCGAGGTTCTCCGCCACCGTCATGTGCGGGAAGAGCGCGTAGTTCTGGAACACCATGCCGATGCCGCGCTTGTGCGGCGGGATGTTGTTGATCGGCCGCCCGGCGAGGCGGATCTCGCCGTGCGTCGCCGTCTCGAAGCCGGCGAGCATCATCAGGCAGGTGGTCTTGCCCGAGCCGGAGGGGCCGAGCATGGTCAGGAACTCCCCCTTGCCGATCGAGAGGTTGAGGTCCTTCACCACCAGGGTCTCGCCGTCGTAGCTCTTCTGCACGTGCTCGAAAGCCACGAAGGCCGCGTCGCCGCGTTCGACCGCCATGCGCCATTCCCTGTTGCCTGCCGGAGCTTCGGCCCGGTCCGCCCGAACTCTATCCACCGGATGGCCGGGGCGGAAGCGATTTCCGCGCCCAGCGAGAAGGCAGGCCCAACGCGATCTGCCCAATATCTGCGCAGGGGCGCGCCCGCGTCCCGTCCGCGCCCCGCCGGACGCTTGCCTTTTGCCAGATGCTCGCCTCTAGTGCTCGCGAGGCGCGCAGGGGCGGGGAGGCGGCCATAGGCATCTTCAACGAGATGTTCGACGGCGAGAAGGTCAGGCCCGCCTACGCCGGGCTCGTCGACTGGGTCGAGCGGACCCCGCGCGAGGTGCTCGAGCAGAAGAAGCAGGAGGCCGAGGCGCTCTTCCGGCGCATCGGCATCACCTTCGCGGTCTACGGCGAGGGCGGCGACACCGAGCGGCTCATCCCCTTCGACATGATGCCGCGCGTCTTCACCGAGCGCGAGTGGCGCCGCCTCGAACGCGGCGTGAAGCAGCGCGCCCGCGCGCTCAACGCCTTCCTCTGGGACGTCTACCACCGCGCCGAGATCGTCCGCGCCGGCGTCGTCCCCGCCGACCTCGTCTTCCGCAACGAGGCCTACGAGCCCGCCGTGGTCGGCATCGACCCGCCCGGCCGGGTCTATTCGCACATCGTCGGCATCGACCTCGTGCGCACCGGCCCCGAGGACTTCTTCGTGCTCGAGGACAACTGCCGCACCCCCTCCGGCGTCTCCTACATGCTGGAGAACCGCGAGATCATGATGCGGATGTTCCCCGAGCTCTTCCGCTCGACCCGCATCGCGCCGGTCGACGACTACCCCGAGCGGCTGCGCCGGACGCTCGCCAGCGTGGCCTCGCCCAAGTGCGACGGCGAGCCGGTCAGCGTCATCCTCTCGCCCGGCGCGTTCAACTCCGCCTACTACGAGCATTCCTTCCTCGCCGACCAGATGGGCGTCGAGCTGGTCGAGGGGCAGGACCTCTTCGTGCAGGGCGACTTCGTCTACATGCGCACCACCGAGGGCCCGAAGCGGGTGGACGTGATCTACCGCCGCATCGACGACGCCTTCCTCGACCCGCTCTGCTTCCGCCCCGACTCCATGCTGGGCGTGCCCGGCCTGATGAACGTCTACCGCTCCGGCGGCGTCACCATCTGCTCGGCCCCGGGCTCGGGCGTCGCCGACGACAAGGCGGTCTATACCTACGTGCCGGAGATGATCCGCTTCTACCTCGGCGAGACGGCGATCCTGAAGAACGTGCACACCTGGAAATGCGCCGACCCCGAGGACCGCAAGCACGTGCTCGCCAACCTCGAGGACCTCGTCGTCAAGGAGGTGCACGGCTCGGGCGGCTACGGCATGCTGGTGGGGCCGCGCTCGAGCAAGGAGCAGATCGCCGCCTATGCCGAGCGGATCAAGGCCAACCCCTCCGACTTCATCGCCCAGCCGACGCTCGCCCTCTCCACCTGCCCGACCTTCGTCGCCGAGGGGCTGGCGCCGCGGCACGTCGACCTGCGCCCCTACTGCCTGGTCGGGCGCGAGGTGCACCTCTGCCCGGGCGGGCTGACCCGCGTAGCGCTGACCGAGGGCTCGCTCGTCGTGAACTCGAGCCAGGGCGGCGGGGTGAAGGACACCTGGGTGCTGGCGGACTGAAGGGGGCCCATGCTCAGCCGGACGGCGGAAAACCTCTACTGGCTCGCCCGCTACATGGAGCGGGCCGAGACCATGGCGCGGCTGCTCGAGGTCGGCTACCGCATGGCGCTGATGCCCTCGGCCGGCGAGGGCTACCGCAACGAATGGGCCTCGCTCGTCGCCGCGGCCGGCTCCGCCGCCGGCTTCGAGGCCAAGTTCGGCGAGGAGGTGCGCCAGCGCGACGTCGAGACCTGGCTCTTCTTCGACCGCGAGAATCCCTCCTCGGTCGTCTCCTGCATCGAGACCGCGCGGCAGAACGGCCGCGCCGTGCGCACCGCGCTCACCTCCGAGATGTGGGACGCGCTCAACGGCGCCTACCTCGAGCTCCGCGAGATCGAGCGCCGCCCGCGCTCCGCCGCGCACCTGCCGCAGCTCTGCGACTGGACCAAGCGCCACGGCGCGCAGCTGCGCGGCGCCACCGAGGGCACGCACCTGCAGAACGACGGCTTCGACTTCCTCAACCTCGGCACCTACCTCGAGCGCGGCGACAACACCGCGCGCCTGCTCGACGTCAAATACTACGTGCTGCTGCCCACGACCGACATGGTGGGCGGCTCGATCGACACCTACCAGTGGACGACGCTGCTGCGGGCGCTCTCGGCCTACCGCGCCTTCCACTGGTCCTATGGGGGCGAATATTCCCCACGCAAGATCGCCCACTTCCTGATCCTCAACCGCGCCTGCCCGCGCTCGCTGCTGCACTGCCAGGAGAAGGTCGGCGAGCATCTCGGCCGGCTCGCCCAGGCCTACGGCCGGCGCATCATCGCCCACGACCGGCTCGGCGTCATGCTGGGCGAGCTCGCCGAGGCCCGGGTGCAGGACATCATCGACGAGGGGCTGCACGAGTTCCTCACCCGCTTCATCTACCAGAACGCCGCGCTGGGGCAGGACGTGGCGGACGGCTATCTTTCCGGCTCCACCACGATGCGGCTTCCGACATGCGCCTGAGCGTCCGGCACACGACCCTCTACGAGTTCGCCGCGCCGGTGCGCTTCGTGGCCCAGAGCCACCGGCTGACGCCGGCCTCGAGCGGCGGGCAGACCGTGCTCGACTGGCAGGTGAGCGCCGAGGGCGCGGTCTTCGGCTCGGCCTTCGTCGACGGGGCGGGGGACGCGGTCAGCACCATGACCGTGCAGGGGCCGGTGGAGCGCATCGCGGTCCTGGTCGAGGGGACGGTGGAGACGACCGACACGACCGGCGTGCTCCGCGACCATCGCGAGACGATCTCGCCGCGGGTCTACCTGCGGCCGACCCGCGCCATCGAGCTGTCGCGCGGCCTCCTCGAGCTGCGCGACGCCGCCCTCGCCAGGGTCGCGGCCGACCGCGCGCTGGAGCGGGCGCACCGGCTGGCCGGCGCGGTGGCGGACGCCATCGCCTACGTCCCCGGCGCGACCCACGCGCATACCACAGCCGGCGAGGCCCTGGAGCAGGGCGAGGGCGTCTGCCAGGATCTGGCGCACGCCCTGATCGCCGTCGCCCATGCCTCGGGCATCCCGGCGCGCTATGTCACCGGCTATCTGTTCACCGGCGGCGACGCCGGCGAGGCGGCGCACGCCTGGGCCGAGCTCAACGTCGGCGATCTCGGCTGGGTCGGCTTCGATCCGGCCAACCGCTGCTGTCCCGACGCTCGCTACATCCGCCTCGGCTCGGGCCGCGACGCCCGCGACGCGGCGCCGATCCGCGGCGTCGCCCGCGGCGGCGCCGCCGAGGCGATGGACGTGAGCGTCCTCATCGACGCGCAGCAATAGCCGGAGTGCGATCCCAGTGACCTATTGCGTGGGCCTCCTGCTCGACTCCGGCGTCGTCATGCTGTCGGACACCCGCACCAACGCCGGCTTCGACAATATCGCCTGCTTCCGCAAGATGTTCGTCTTCGAGACGCCGGGCGAGCGGGCGATGGCGCTCCTGACCGCCGGCAACCTCGCCGTCACCCAGACCGTCGTCGCCAAGCTCCGCCACGAGATCGCCCGCGAGGACCCCGCGCGCTCGATCATGCTGGCGCCCTCGATGCTGCAGGTGGCCGAGATCGTCGGGCGCACGCTGAACGGGGTCTATGTCGATACCGACAGCCGCATGCAGCGGGGCGAGGTCTCGGCCTCGGCCACCATGCTCCTCGGCGGCCAGCGGCTCGGCGGGCAGCTCCGGCTGTTCCTGATCTATCCCGAGGGCAACTTCATCGAGGCGACCGAGGACACCCCCTACCTGCAGATCGGCGAGCACAAGTACGGCAAGCCGATCCTCGACCGGGTGGTGCGCCCCTCGACCTCGCTCGAGGCCGGCCGCAAGGCGGTGCTGATCTCGATGGATTCGACGTTGCGCTCGAACCTGTCGGTAGGGATGCCGCTCGACCTCGTCACCATCCGCCGCGACGAGCATCGCGTGGCAACCCGCGAGCGGATCGAGCCCGGCGACCCGGCCTTCGCCGCCATGTCCGACGCCTGGAGCCGGGCGCTGCGCGAAGGCTTCGCGAACCTGCCCTGACCGGCGCCGGGTGCGATCCGTTCGCCCCGGCCGTGCTCGTCGCGAGCGGCGCCGTGCAGATCCGCGATCCGGGAGAACGGCTCGCACGACCGGCACCGAAAGGGTCGCGCCCTCCCCATCCGTCCCGCCCGAGGCCCTGCCTCGGGCAGCGCCCGCCCCGCCCCCAGGCGGGCGCTTCTCGCCCGCCGGGTCGGGCGCTGCCCTCCACGTCCTGGAGCGGCTGTGCGGACAGGGTGCGAACGGATCACCCGGATCGCCTATCAGTCATCCCCGATCCTGCTCGCGGGCATGGCCGTCTCGACGAGGCGCGCCCAGTAGGAGCAGCCGACCGGGATCAGCTCGTCGTTGAAGTCGTAGAGCGGGTGGTGAAGCCCGGCGCTGTCGCCGTTGCCGACGAAGATGAAGGCGCCGGGGCGGGCGTTCAGCATGAAGGAGAAGTCCTCCGCCCCCATCACCGGCGGGGTGTCGGTGTCGACGCGGCCCTCGCCGACGATGCCGGCGGCGACGCGGGCGGCGAACTCGGTCTGGGCCGGCGCGTTCGCCGTCACCGGATAGCTCCGCCGGTAGTTGAGCGCCGCCGTCGCCCCGTGCGCAGCCGCCACCCCCTCGACCAGCGCCTGCATCCGGTTCTCGATCAGGTCCTGCACCGCCGGATCGAGGCTGCGGGCGGTGCCGCGCAGCTCGACCTGCTCGGGGATGACGTTGAAGGCGTCGCTCTCGCTGCGGAAGCTCGTGACCGAGACCACCGCCGGCGCCAGCGGGTCGGCATTGCGCGCCACGACCGACTGCAGCCCGAGCACGATGGCGCTCGCCGCCACCACCGGGTCGACGGTCTGGTGCGGGAAGGCGGCATGCCCGCCGCGCCCGGCGACGGTGATGGTGAAGTCGTCCGACCCGGCCATCAGCGGCCCCGGACGGATCGCGAAGTCGCCGACCGGCAGGCCCGGCCAATTGTGCATCCCGTAGATCTCCTGGATGCCGAAGCGCTCCATCAGCCCGTCCGCGACCATCTCCCGCCCGCCCCCGCCGCCTTCCTCCGCCGGCTGGAAGACGACGACCGCCGTCCCGTCGAAGTTGCGGGTCTCGGCCAGGTACTGCGCCGCCCCGAGCAGCATCGCGGTATGCCCATCGTGCCCGCAGGCGTGCATCCTTCCCGGCGTGCGCGAGGCATGGTCGAGCCCCGTCGCCTCGCGGATCGGCAGCGCGTCCATGTCGGCCCGGAGCGCGACCACCCGCCCCGAGGCCGTGCTGCGCCCACGGATCACCCCCACGACCCCGGTGCGGCCGATCCCGGTCGCCACCTCGTCGCACCCCGCCGCGCGCAGCCGCTCGGCCACCAGGGCGCTGGTGCGCCGGGTGTCAAAGAGGAGCTCCGGGTGGGCGTGGATGTCGCGCCGCCACTCGGTGATGGCGGGGGCGAGCTCGGCGAGGCGGTTGATGACGGGCATCGGCGGCGCTCCGTTGCGGGCGCCCCAGTCTGCGGGTCGCCTCACGCAGCGTCAACCGGTGCGATGTCGTTTGCGTACGAATGAACTGGCACAATTGAAATCACGCCTGCGTTTGGTCTGAAACAAGCGAGGTCCATTTTGCGAAACTGCGAACGGGAGCGAGAGAGTTGCTCCCGTATTCCGAAGAAAAGGCCGGGGCGACGCCGCTTCCGGCTCCAGTAGATGTCATGTCCGATTATCGAAAGGAAGATCAGATGAAGTACCTTAATGCCGTTGTCGCGGCCGCGATCGCTTTCGGTGCGGCGCCCGCCTTCGCCGACCAGCTCGCCGCCAACGCCGGCCTCAGCCCGGCCGAGGCCGCGGGCCTCTCGCTGACCGAGATCGCCCAGGCCAAGTTCAACCGGGACACCCGCGGCGACGACCGGCACGTGTTCGTCGTCCCTGGCACCGGCGGCAACCACGATCAGCTGGCCGCAGTCGCCGGGCTGTCTCCGGCCGAGGCCTCGCGCATGACGCTCGCCGAGATCTATGTGGCGAAGATCAACCGCGAGGCGCGCGGCGACGAGCGGCAGGCCGCGGGGAGCGGCACCGCGATCATGGGCAGCCGCTCGCTGGGCGGCCCCAACAACTACACCCAGCTCGCCGCCAGCGCCGGCATCGCCCCGGCGGACGCGGCCGGCATGTCCCTCGCCGACATCGCTGCGGCGAAGTTCGCCCGGGACACCGACGCAAATCACTGAGTCGCCGCCCGGAGACGGGCCACCTCCATCCCGTCACCGACCCCGGCCGCTCCCCCCGCGGCCGGGGTTTCGCGTCGGTTTTTCTTGCTGCGGCGCAGCGAGACCCCATATGATGCTGGACGATCGCCGGAGTTCCGTGTGCCCCATGCCCTACGGGCTGCCAAATATGAGCTTCATCGGCTATCCGCTCGCGGTTCCCTGCCGCGGGCATTCCGGCCTCGGCCTGCGGCAGGTCACCCGCGCCGACACCGATGCCGTGGTCGAGCACTTCCTGGCGCTCGACCCGGTCGACCGCTGGATGCGCTTCTGCGCCACGCTGAACCCGGAGGCGATCCGCCGCCACGTCGAGGGGCTCTGGGACCGCGACGGGGTGATCCTCGCCGCCTGCGACGGGCCGCTCTTCGCCGGGCCGCTGCACAAGGCGGGGCCGATCCGGGCGCTCGCCGAGCTCCTGATCGTCGGGGAGGAGGCCGAGCTCGGCATCAGCGTCGATCCCTCGCTGCGCCGGCGCGGCATCGGCACCTACCTGCTGCAGACCGGCGCCTCGCTGCTCGAGCCGCGCGGCATCAGGACGATCCGCGCCACGACGATGCCCGACAACAGCTCCTTCATCGGCATGGCGCACGCGCTCGACGGCACCGTCAACTACACGCCGGACCTGGTGGAGGTGAGCTTCGACGTCGCCACCCTGGCCGCGGCCTACCGGCGGCGGCGCGCGGCGGAGATGCTGCGCTTCGCCGGGAGCTATCCGCAAGGCGCTTGATCGCGCCGGCCGCTTCACGCATAAGGCGGCCCATGACGCGCTGCCGCACCCGCTCCATCCGAATTCGCCGCTGACTCCCCGTCGCGGTGCGCGCGTCCCGTTTCCAATCCCGGATCGACGTGATAGCCCGCCGCGGCAGAACCGCCAGGCCGGGTCCGTCATGACAGAGATCACCCTCCACAACACCCGCAGCCGCAGCCGCGAGCGCTTCGTCCCGCTCGATCCGGCCAACGTGCGGATGTACGTCTGCGGCCCGACCGTCTACGACCGCGCCCACATCGGCAACGCCCGGCCCGTGGTGGTCTTCGACGTGCTCTTCCGGCTCCTGCGCCACGTCTATGGCGCCGGGCACGTCACCTACGTCCGCAACGTCACCGACGTCGACGACAAGATCAACGCCCGCGCCGCCGCCGAGCAGCGGCCGATCCGCGAGCTGACCGACGAGACGCTGGCCGCCTATCACGCCGACATGGACGCCCTCGGCGCGCTCCGCCCCACGCACGAGCCGCGTGCCACCGACTATGTCCCCGAGATGGTGGCGATGATCGAGGCGCTCGTCGCCCGCGGCCACGCCTACGAGGCCGAGGGCCACGTCCTCTTCGCCGTGGCGAGCTTCCCGGGCTACGGCCGCTTCGCCAACCGCTCGCTCGACGAGATGCAGGCCGGCGCCCGGGTCGAGGTGGCGCCCTACAAGCGCGACCCGATGGACTTCGTGCTCTGGAAGCCGTCGAGCTCGGCCGAGCCCGGATGGCCCTCGCCCTGGGGCCACGGGCGGCCCGGCTGGCACATCGAATGCTCGGCCATGTCGGGCGCGCTGCTCGGCACCTCCTTCGACATCCACGGCGGCGGCATCGACCTCGTCTTCCCGCACCACGAGAACGAGATCGCCCAGTCGGCTTGCACCCACCCGGAGGGGGAGTTCGCCCGCTACTGGCTGCACAACGGCTTCCTCAACGTCGAGGGCGAGAAGATGTCGAAGTCGCTCGGCAACTTCTTCACCGTCCGCGACCTGCTCGAGCGCGGCATCCCGGGCGAGGTGATCCGCTTCGTCCTCATGTCCACCCACTACCGCCAGCCGATCGACTGGACCGAGGCCAAGGTGCACGAGGCGACCGTGCTCCTCACGCTCTGGGAGAAGCTCCTGCGCGACGTGAAGCGGGTGGGCGCGCCTGCGGCCGGCGCCGCGCCCGCGCCCGAGGTGGTGGCGGCGCTCGCGGACGACCTCAACACCCCGCTCGCCCTCAAGGCGCTGCGCGACATCGCCTCCGAGGTGCGCCTCGGCGGCGAGCGCGGCGCGCGGGCGGGTGCGGCCTTCGTCGTCTCGCTCGACCTCATGGGGATCAGCCCCGACGGCTTCCGCTCGGCCGCCATCCGGCAGTCGCTCGACCGCGTCTTCAGCGGGGCGGGCGAGAAGGGCTTCGACGAGAAGGTGCGCGGGCTCCTCGCGGCGCGCGAGAAGGCGCGGGCGGCGCGCGACTTCGCCCGGGCGGACGCCATCCGCGACGGCCTCCTCGCCGCCGGCATCAAGGTCATGGACCGCGCCGGCGGCCCGAGCGAGTGGGAGCTCGGCCCGGACTTCGACCCGGCCAGGCTCGACGGGATCGAATCGTGACCCGCGAGCGCCTCTATCTCTACGACACCACGCTCCGCGACGGGCAGCAGAGCCAGGGGGTCGACTTCTCCGTCGAGGACAAGCTGCGCATCGCCCGCGCGCTCGACACGCTCGGCATCGACTACGTCGAGGGCGGCTGGCCGGGGGCGAACCCGACCGACAGCGCCTTCTTCGCCGCTGCGCCGGGGCTCGCCCACGCCCGGCTCGCCGCCTTCGGGATGACCAAGCGCGCCGGCCGCTCGGCGGAGAACGACGAGGTGCTGGCGGCGGTGGTGAATGCCGGCACGCCGGTCATCTGCCTCGTCGGCAAGACGCACGACTTCCACGTCCGCGCTGCGCTCGAGATCCCGCTCGAGGAGAATCTGGCCAACATCTCCCGCTCGGTCGCCCATCTCGTCGGGCTCGGGCGGGAGGCGATCTTCGACGCCGAGCATTTCTTCGACGGCTGGAAGGCCAACCGCAGCTATGCGCTCGAATGCCTGCATGCGGCGCTCGGCGCCGGCGCCCGCTGGGTGGTGCTCTGCGACACCAACGGCGGCACGCTGCCGGCCGAGGTGGGCGCGATCACCGCGGCGGTCGTCGCCGCCGGCGTGCCGGGCGACCGGCTCGGCATCCATACCCACAACGACACCGGCAACGCGGTGGCGGCCTCGCTCGCGGCGATCGACGCCGGCGCGCGGCAGGTGCAGGGCACGCTCAACGGCCTCGGCGAGCGCTGCGGCAACGCCAACCTGGTGACGCTCATCCCGACGCTGCTGCTCAAGGAGCCCTATGCCTCGCGCTTCGAGACCGGCGTCTCGCGCGAGGCGCTGCCCGAGCTCACCCGCGCCAGCCGGCTGCTCGACGACATCCTGAACCGGGTGCCCGACCGGGCCGCCCCCTACGTCGGCGCCTCGGCCTTCACCCACAAGTCGGGGCTGCATGCGAGTGCGATCCTGAAGGATCCCGCGACCTACGAGCATGTGGCGCCCGAGGCGGTCGGCAATGCCCGGGTCATCCCGATGTCGAACCAGGCCGGGCAGTCGAACCTGCGTGAGCGGCTGGCCAAGGCGGGGATCGAGGTGGGGCCGGGCGACCCGCGCCTCGCCGGCATCCTCGCCGAGGTCAAGGAGCGCGAGGACCG
>NZ_CALLYO010000376.1 GCF_937858865.1 uncultured Amaricoccus sp.
AGCTCTCCCGTCCTCCGATCCGCACCCCGCATCGTGATCCCGTCCGCTGCCACTCACTCCTGCACCGACGGAATCACGCCACACACCCGCGAACAAGCGCGGACTTCTTCAGCAGCCTGCTAGGGAGCCCCGGGTTGCCGCGCCGCAGGCGGCCGGCGGTCCGGCGACAGGCCGAAATGCCGGGCTAGACTCCGAGCTGCGCCCCGAGCCCGCCGTCGACCGGGAAGTCGGCCCCGATGCAGAAGCCCGACTCGGGCCCGACCAGGAAGGCGACCATGGCGGCCACCTCCTCCGGCGTCCCGACGCGCCCGATGGCGTGCGCCGCGCCGAAGGCCTTCAGCGTCTCCTCCGGGTCCCCGCCCGGCGGCGTCATCTCGCGCGCGGCGAATTCCAGCAGCGGCGTGCGGATCGAGCCGGGGGAGACCGAGTTGACGCGGACGTTGTCGCGCGCGGCATCGACCGCCATCGCCCGGGTGAAGGCGTGGATCGCGCCCTTGCTTGTGGCGTAGGCGAGCACGTTGTTCTGGTTCTGATGCCCCTGTACCGAGGCGATGTTGACGATAGCGGCCGTCTCCCGCGCCTTGAGCAGCGGATAGAGGAAATGCGCCATCATGTAGTAGCCGGTCAGGTTCACCGTCAGCGTGCGGTGCCAGTCGGCCGGCGCCGTCGTCTCGATCGTGCCGTAGGTCTGGATGCCGGCGCAGTTCACCAGCGCGTCGAGCCCCGCGACCTCGCCCGCGAGCCGCCGGGCGAGCCCCGCCACGGCCGCCTCGTCCGACACGTCGATCTCGACGACCTCGATCGGCCGGCCCGCGTTCCGCTCCCGGGCCGCCGCATTGTCCCCGGGGCTGACGCCACAGAGGAGGACGCCGTAGCCGTCCCGGAGCAGCCGCTCCGCCACCGCGAGCCCGATCCCTGCGCTGCCCGTGACCACCGCCAGCCGGCCCTGTTCCGTCCAGTCCGCCATCCTCTCCTCCCCGCTCAGGCGAACCACTTCGGATAATCCGAGACGAGCAGGTGCAGCGGCGCCTCGTCCTCCTCGATCTCGGCGAAGCGGCCGACCGGATCGGCGAAGATATTGTCGGTCAGGTCGTTGTTGACCGTCGAGACCTCGCCCACCAGCACGTCGCCCTCCTCGCCCCAGAAGGCGTGCCAGTTGCCCGGCCTCAGCGTCACGCTCTCGCCCGGCCGGAGCCGCAGGATGGCCCCGGCCGCCTGCCGGCGCAGCACCCCGTCCGTCGCCACCTCGACCTCGCTCTCCTCGTCGACCTTGCCCTCGGCGTCGGAGTCGAAGAGCTTCAGCGCCAGCACGCCGCCGCCGCGGTTGATGATGTCTTCGGCCTTGACGATGTGCCGGTGCAGCGGCGTGACCTGCCCCTGGCGCGAGATCATGATCTTCTCAGCGTAGCACATGCCGCCGCCCCGCCGCAGGTCCTCCTCCGAGCCATTGCGCATGGTGAAGAGGAAGAGCCCGGTCTCCGCGAACCGCTCCTGGCCGAAGTCGGTGATGTCCCAGCCGAGCCGCGCGCCGACGATGCCGCCGATCTCCGCGCGGCGGGCGCGCATCTCCTCCGGCGACCAGTAGGCAAAGGGCGGCAGGCGGAAGCCGAACGAGCGGATGAAGTCGTCCCCCGCCCGGATGATGTCGTTGATCTCCGACCGTTTCACGCGCCGTTCTCCCGCTCTTCCGTCCCTGCCGACCAGTTAGCACCGCCCTCCTCGCGATGCCATGCAAACCATCCCGAGCAGGCCCCGACGGCCCGCTCAACCCACGGCGGGCGCCCGGGCGTCCGAGGCCGGAAACCGCTTGACTGGCCGGGATCTTGCGCGAAGATCACCCGGCACGACCCAGGAAAACCGGCCTTGGACAAGCAGTTGCCCCACCGCGGACAAGCGCCCGCCGACCCGAGGTCGGTGCCGGGTGCCTAGAGCCATCCTTCTCTACGTCCGCTGGGTCGGGCGGATCAGCGCCTTCTTCGGACACATCGCGATGTACCTCGTCTTCGCGATGATCGGCGTCCTGCTCTGGTCGGCCTTCATGCGCACCGGCTTCAACCGGCCGCCGCTCTGGTCGGTCGAGATGTCGCAGTTCCTGCTCGCCGCCTACTACATCCTCGGCGGCGGCTACACGCTGCAGCTCGACAGCCACGTCCGCATGGACCTGCTCTACTCGCGCTGGACCCCGCGCAAGCGCGCCTTCGCCGACACGATCACCTCGCTCTGCCTGATCACCTACCTCGTCGTGATGCTCTGGGGCGGGGTCTCCTCGACCCAGTACGCGCTCGAGTACGGCCAGCGCGCGGCGACGAGCTGGCGCCCCTACATGGCGCCGATCAAGATCATCATGACCTTCGGCATCTTCCTCATGCTGCTGCAGACCGTCGCCTTCTTCTTCCGCGACCTGGCCCGCGTCAGGGGCCGCGAGATCGAATGAGCCCGAGCGCCGTCGCCATCACCATGTTCGCGGCGATGCTGGTGCTGCTCCTGAGCGGCCAGCGCGTCTTCGGCGCCATCGGCTTCGTCGGCGTGGCGGGCGCGCTGCTGCTCTGGGGCACCGGCGGCCAGGAGCTGCCGTTCAACCAGGCCATCACGGTGATGAACTGGTACCCGCTCCTGACGGTGCCGCTCTTCATCTACATGGGCTACATCTTCTCCGAGAGCGGCATCGCCGACGATCTCTACAGGACCTTCCACGTCTGGTTCGGGCCGGTCCGCGGCGGGCTCGCCATCGGCACCATCGCGCTCATGGTGGTGATCTCGGCGATCAACGGCCTCTCGGTCGCCGGCATGGCGATCGGCGCCACCGTGGCGCTGCCCGAGCTGCTCAAGCGCAACTACGACAAGATCATGGTGACCGGCGTCATCCAGGGCGGCTCGACCCTCGGCATCCTGCTGCCGCCCTCGGTCGTCCTCGTCCTCTACGCCATGATCGCCCGCCAGCCGGTCAGCGAGCTCTGGCTCGCCGGCGTCTTCCCCGGCCTGATGATGGCGGGCGTCTTCATCCTCTACATCTACATCCGCTGCCTGCTGCAGCCCGAGCTCGGCCCGACGCTGCCCGAGGAGGAGCGCAACGTGCCGCTGGCCGAGAAGCTCAGGCTGCTGCGCGCGGGCATCCTGCCCTTCGTCATCTTCTTCGCGATGACCGGCCTCTTCCTCATGGGCGTCACCAACCTCACCGAGTCGAGCGGGGTCGGCGCGCTCGCCGCCACCCTCGCCGCCTGGTGGCGCGGGCGGCTGACCTGGAAGATGCTGCACGAGGTGGCGCGCATGACGCTCTCGATCAGCGCGATGTTCCTCTGGATCATCCTCGCCGCCCTCTGCTTCAGCGCCGTCTTCGACGGGCTCGGCGCCGGCCGGGCGCTCGCCCGGCTCTTCGTCGAGGGCTGGGGGCTCGGACCGTGGGAGATCCTGCTGATGATGCAGCTCTCCTTCATCATCATGGGGATGTTCCTCGACGACACCGCGATGCTGGTGATCGTCGCCCCGCTCTACGTGCCGCTCGTCATCCAGCTCGGCTTCAACCCGGTCTGGTACGGCGTGCTCTACACCATCACCTGCCAGATCGCCTACATAACGCCACCCTTCGGCTACAACCTCTTCCTGATGCGGGCGATGGCACCGCCCGAGATCACGCTCCCCGACATCTACCGCTCGATCATCCCCTTCACCCTCTTGATGATTCTCTGCCTCGGGCTGATCATCGTCTTCCCCCAGATCGCGCTCTGGCTGCCGGAGAACTTCGACCTTCGCTGATAACAAAACAGGGAGAACGACCATGACTAACCGACGCGGTTTCCTGAAGCAGGCGAGCCTAGCCGGCGCGGGCGCCATCGGCGCCTCGACGCTGGCCGCGCCCTACGTGAAGGCGCAGGCGCCGATCAAGTGGCGGCTGCAGACCTACGCCGGCGCGCCGCTCGGCGCCTACGTGATCCAGCCCTCGATCGAGGCCTTCAACAAGGCGGCGAACGGCGAGATGGAGATCGAGCTCTACTTCGCCGACCAGCTGGTGCCGCAGGGCGAGCTCTTCCGCGCCGTGCAGCAGGGCACGCTCGACGCGGCGCAGTCGGACGACGACTCGATGGGCTCGCCGGCCGACGTCGCGGTCTTCGGCGCCTACTTCCCCTTCGCCACCCTCTTCAGCCTCGACGTGCCGGCGCTCTTCGAGAACTACGGGCTGAAGGAGATCTGGCAGGAGGCCTATGCCGACACCGGCGTCACCTGGCTCGGCTCGGGCGCCTGGGACCCCTGCAACCTTGGGACCACGGTGCCGGTCAAGAGCCTCGCCGACCTGCAGGGCAAGCGCATCTTCACCTTCCCGACCGCCGGCCGTTTCCTGACCCAGTTCGGCGTCGTTCCGGTCACCCTGCCCTGGGAGGATGTCGAGGTCGCGATGCAGACCGGCGAGCTCGACGGCATCTGGTGGTGCGGCGCCACCGAGATCCACTCGGTCGGCTGGTCGAACGTGATGAAGTACTATCTGACCAACAACATCAATGGCGCCTGGATCGGATCCTACTTCGCCAACGCCGAGCGCTGGGCCGAGGTGCCGGAGCACCTGAAGACGCTCTTCCAGCTCTGCATGGACAGCTCGAACTACTACCGGCAGCACTGGTACTGGTGGGGCGAGGCGCACTACCGCACCAGCGGCAAGCTCGAGCTCACCTCGATCCCGGCCGAGGAATGGGCGACCGTGCAGCAGGCGGCGCAGACCTTCTGGGACGGGGTCGCCCAGGAGAGCGAGCGTAAGGCCAAGGTAGTGCAGATCTTCAAGGACTATACCGCCATCATGGAAAAGGCGGGCCCGCCCTACCGCAACGCCTGAAGCGTGACCGCTTGCGCGACCGGCATCGAAAGGGTCGCGCCCTCCCCATCCGCCCCGCCCGAGGCCCTGCCTCGGGCAGCGCCCGCCCTCAGCGCCAGAACGGCCGCGTGTCGGCCAGCCGGTCCCAATGCTCGAAGAGCCGGGGCCGGTCATCACCCACCTGCACGGCCAGCGCGCCGAGGGTCCAGCCGACCGCCCGCTGCGCCGCGGGATCGGCCGCTCCCGGCGCCTCCGGCCCGGTCAGCGCCTCGCCCGCCATTACCGCGTCGTTCAGGCTGCCGAAGCTGTCCTGCAGCTCCTTGAGCGCCCGCAGATAGTCCCGCGCCCGCCCACCGCCGTAGAGCGGCGCGAACATGTCGACCGTATAGCGCAGCTTCTTCAGCTCCTTGCGCAGCTGGTGCAGCCCGGCCGCATCCAGCTCGCGGATCCTGCGCCCGAGCTTCATCGCCCGCCGGTGGCGGCGGGCGAGGAGCCCCGGCGCCACCTCGCCGATCGGCGCGGCCAGCCGCGCGGTCTGCGAATAGTCCGAGGCGACGAGCCAGCCGCGCCCCTCGATGAAGGCGCCGAGATCGAAGAGGAAGGCCGTCGCCTCGGGGCCGGCCAGCGCCGTCCGCACCTTTTCGCGCACCCGGTCGCGCCGCGCCTCGAGCGCGGCGTCGAGCGCCCCGCGCGCCGCCGGGTCGAGGCCGAGGCGCGCGGCGCCCGCCACCACCTCGCTCATCAGCACGTCGGCATCGCGCAGGTCCCCCACCACCCGGCCCATCTCCTTCGCCGTCGCGGCGAGCGGTGCCATCGCCGCCTTGCCGAGGCTCGGCCCGAAGGCGGCGAAGGCGGTCCTGAGCCGGCGGAGGCCGACGCGAAGCTGGTGCGGGCCCTCGATGGCGGCGCTGTCGGCGACGACCGCGAAATTCACCGCGATCTGCCCGAGGCAGTCGCGGAAGACGTCCCGCGCCGCCGTCTCGACCGTCGCCTCCGGCCCGAAGCGCGGCGTGCCGGCGCCGCGCGGCCGCTGCGGCGCGTCCGCCCCGCCCGTCTCCGCCAGGCGGTAGCCGCGCGCCGCCTTGTTCTCGGTGGCGAAGCGCACCGGGCCGGTCGGGAACAATTCCCGCGCCACGGCATAGACCGCCGCGACCTCCCCCGAGACCAGTTCGAGCTCGGCCTCGCGGATCGGCGCGCGCGCCTCGCCGGCGACGATCTCGCCCTCGTCGATGGCGAGCTCGACCTCGCCGCCGCCCGGCGCCGCCAGGCGCTCGACCACCCGCTTCACCCGCGTCTCGAAGACCGGCGCCAGCGCCGCGCCCTCCGCCGCCTCGCGCACCGCCGCGAGCGCCCCGTCGGGGTCGGGCCCCTCCAGCACCAGCCGCCTGCGCGCGACCGGGAACTCGCGCTCGAGATGCGAGAAGAGCCCCCCTTCCGCCTGGCTCCCGGTCCGCCGCTTGATCGTCTCGACCCAGCGCCGACCGATCCGCCGCAGCCGCAGCGAGATGCCCGCCGCGGCCAGCCGGTGGTCGGCCGTGTCGTGGTAGATCGACACGAGGCTCTCGGTCCGGCGCTCCGCGCGCCGCAGCCCGGCGAGCGCCGGCAGCCCGTCGAGCCGCGCCCGATCGGCCTCCTCCAGCCGGATCTTGAGCTCCGTCTCGGTCATGCCGCGCTGCAAGGCCTTTGGACTGCCACCATTTTCATGCTACCTTCATGAAAGGAACCACAGCCGGCCCAGGGAGGATGAACGACTTCTGCCAGGCTTCCGGACGGTCTGCCGCTCGGCCGCGGAACTCCGCCCGATCAGGAATGGTTAAGGAGTGGCGTCTATCGTCGCAAGGTGGATGTACCGACGTGAGGTGAAGATGGTCGCGCGCGCCACATGGGGCACGCAGGCCCCCGCAGGGACCAGGGCACGATGAACTCGGCAACCCTGGGCATCGCCGCCGATTTCGTGAAGACCGGCATCGAGAAGGCCGGCATCCCGCTCAGTGCCACGCTCGAGGCCTATCTCTCCCTCACCTTCGCGCGCTTCATCGGCGGGTCGATCAACGTCGATCTCCTCACCATCCGCGTCGCCCAGGCGCTCGACGCCGGCGCCCCGCGCGGCGTCATCCGCGGCCTCGCCGACGAATGCCTGATCGCCTGCGCCTTCTTCGAGCGCCGGCTCCGCCGCAGCGGCACCGTCCGCCACTACGTCGGCCTCGGCCAGACGAGCTACGACGCCGCCCGCCTCACCGAGCAGGCCTACGGCTTCGTGCACATGCGCGACGTCATGGCCAGCGCCGCCGCCACCGACGAGGAGCACGAGGACGCCCGGGTGCTCGTCGACCGCGCCCGCGCCGGCAGCCAGACCGCCCGCAACGAGCTCGCCGTCCAGAACGTCGTCGTCGGTCCCTGGGGCAACGGCCGTCCCGGCCTCCTCTGGCGCTGAGCTCAGTCCGGGTCGGATCGCTCCTCCCGGCCGAGCTCCGCCCCCGCGCGGTCGAGCTTGCCGAACTCGGTCATCACGCTCACCAGCACCCCCGCCGTCCAGCTGAAGGTGAAGAGCCCCGACATGGCGATGATCGGCCCGATCAGCCGCCAGGGATCGGGCAGCGTCACGTCCCCCGCCCCGAGGGTGGTGTAGCTCTGCAGCACGAAGAAGTAACTGTCGCGCATCGCCGGGATCATCCCCGCGCCGCTGATCGGGATGGCCCAGATCAGCGTCTCGGCGAAATGGGTGAGCGAGAGCGCCGCGATGGTGACCCCGAGCAGCAGGTTCGCCCGCCAGTGCGGCCCGCCCGCCGTCACCCCGACCCAGCTCCGGTTGAACCGGCGGGTGATGACCCGGAGCGCCGCGCCATGCACGAAGATGATGACGACGAGCCCGATCATGCCGACGAGGATCTCGACGAGCGGCCCCGGCGCGGCCACCGTGATCTCCGCTATCCCGTCCAAGCGCCACCTCGCGGTCCCCGGCGCGAAGGACCCTGGAATCCGGCGCGGCCCTTGTCAACGCGCCGGTGTCAACGCGCCGGCAGACGGAAACAGGCCGCGCCGCCCGCGGCCCGTTCCTTCGCGAAGGCCCCGCGGGGCCTCAGGCGTTGATGACGTCCTTGAGCTGCTTGGCGATCGTCACCTTGGCGACGCGGTCGGCCGGCTTCTTCATCTGCTCGCCGGTCGAGGGATTGCGCACCATCCGCTCCGGGCGGGCGCGGCAGGCGAACTTGCCGAGGCCGGGCAGCGTGACCGCCCCGCCCTGGGAAACCTCGCGGGTCACCACCTCGGTCAGCGCCTCCAGCGCGCGATTGGCGCTCGCCTTGTCCAGAGAGGCGCTCTCGGCGATCGCGGCGACCAGCTGCGTCTTCGTCATCGGCTTCTGTGTCATCAAGCGTTTCCTGGTTATGCGGATGAGAATGGCAAGGCGGGGACCCGCCCCGGGCACTTAAGCCACTCGCCGCGGGAAACTCAATCGCCGATTGTCGCCGCACCCCATGATTTATTGGGGTTCAGCGCAATCACGGAGCGAGTGTTGCATGAAAGTTTCGCCATTCGCGGGCGCCCTCCCCTCACAGGAAGGCGGTCTCGTCGAAGCTCCGGAGCTTGCGCGAATGCAGCTTCTCGAGCGGCATGTCGCGCAGCGCCTCCATCGCCCGGATGCCGATCCTGAGGTGCTGCGCCACCTGCCGCTTGTAGAAATCGGTCGCCATCCCCGGCAGCTTCAGCTCGCCGTGCAGCGGCTTGTCCGAGACGCAGAGCAGCGTCCCGTAGGGCACGCGGAAGCGGAATCCGTTCGCCGCGATCGTCGCGCTCTCCATGTCGAGCGCGATCGCCCGCGCCTGGCTGAGCCGCGCCACCGGCCCGCGGGTATCGACCAGCTCCCAGTTGCGGTTGTCGATCGTCGCCACCGTCCCGGTCCGCATGATCTTCTTCAGCTCGTAGCCGGCCAGCCCCGTCACCTCGGCCACCGCGTTCTCCAGCGCGACCTGAACCTCGGCGAGCGGCGGGATCGGCACCCAGACCGGCAGGTCGTCGTCGAGCACATGGTCCTCGCGCATGTAGGCATGCGCCAGCACATAGTCGCCGAGCGACTGCGAGTTCCTCAGCCCGGCGCAATGGCCGACCATCAGCCAGACGTGCGGCCGCAGCACCGCGATATGGTCGGTGATCGTCTTGGCGTTCGAGGGACCGATACCGATGTTCACCATCGAGATCCCCGAGTTGCGCGGCCGGATCAGGTGGAAGGCCGGCATCTGCGGCAGCCGCCCGGCGAACTCCATCGCCTCGCCGGCCCGGCCGACCACGGTGTTGCCCGGCCCGACGAAGGCCTCGTAGCCCGACCCCGGATCGGCCAGCGCCCGCCGGGCGAACTCCACGAACTCGTCCATGTAGAACTGGTAGTTGGTGAAGACGACGTGGTTCTGGAAATGCGTCGCGCTCGTCGCGGTATAATGCGCGAGCCGCGCCAGCGAATAGTCGATGCGCTGCGCGGTGAAGGGCGCGAGCGGCCGCGCCCCCGACGGCGAGGCCCAGGCGGTCCCGTTGACGATATGGTCGTCGGTGGTGTTGAGGTCGGGCACGTCGAAGATGTCGCGCAGCGGCCGGTGCAGAGCCTCCTCGATCGACCCCTCGACATGCGCGTCCTCGCCCATGGCGAAATGCAGCGGGATGGGCGTGTCCGAGGTCCCGACCCGGATCGGCATCCCGTGGTTCTGGATCAGCAGCCCGAGCTGCTGGATCAGGTAGCCTTCGAAGAGGTCCGGCCGGGTGATCGTCGTCTCGTAGACCCCGGGCTCGGTCACATGCCCGAACGAGAGCCGCGAGTCGACCTTGGCGAAGCTCGCCGTGGTCAGGCTCACCTGCGGATAGAAGGCGCGATAGCGCCCCTCGGGCGGCCGCCCGCGCATCACCGCCGCGAAATGCCGCCGCAGAAACCCGGTCGCCGCCCGATAGCGCTTCTGCAGGTCGGCGACCGCCGCCTCCGCCTCGTTGAAGAGCTCGTCCGGCGCCTGCGGCGGCGAGACGAGCGGCAGCTCGGCGAGGGGCGAAGGGTGCCGCGTGCCGCTCATGCCGGCACGAAGGGTGAGGTCAGCTCGAACCTCTCCACGTCGACGAGGCCGAGATCGGAGATGCGCAGCGCCGGGATGACCACGAGCGCGAGCAGCGAATGCTGCATGTAGGCGTTGTTGAGCCGGCAGCCGCAGGCCGCCATCGCCGCCACCATCGCCTCGGCGTCCTTCGCCACCTCCTCGGCCGGCGCATCCGACATGAGCCCGGCGATCGGCAGCCGAACCAGCGCGAGCTCCCTGCCCTCGCGCCAGACCGTCACCCCGCCGCCCACCTCGCCCAGCCGGTTCGCGGCCAGCGCCATGTCCGCCTTAGAGGTGCCGACGACGATCATGTGATGGCTGTCGTGCGCCACCGTCGAGGCCACGGCGCAGGGCACGTCGTAGCCGAAGCCGGAGACGAAGCCGTTGACCACGCCGCCCGTGCCCCGGTGCCGCTCGACGAGCGCGATCTGGCAGACGTCCGCGGCCGGATCCATCGCCACGAGCCCGCCGTCGACCCCCAGGTCCGCCTCGAGCGCCCGTGTCGGCGCCTGGTTCTCGACCACGCCGATCACTCGCGCCCGTACCCGGTTCGCCCCCTCGGGTGCCGCGACGTCGAAATCTTCTGCCGCCAGCCGCCGCCCCATGCGCACTGTCCGCCGCGCCGAATCCGGCCAGCGGAAGTCGGGCAGCGGCGCGAGGCAGCGCCCGCCCTCCGCCACGATCTCGCCGCGGGCGATCACCGTCTCGATCGGCAGCGTGCGGAGATCCGAGGTCAGGATGCAGTCGGCCCGCCGCCCCGGCGCGATCGAGCCGAGCTCGCGCTCCAGCCCGAAGTGCGTCGCGGTGTTGATCGTCGCCATCTGCAGCGCGACGAGCGGGTCGAGGCCGCAGTCGATCGCATGCCGCACCACCCGGTCCATGTGCCCCTCGTTGACCAGCGTGCCGGAATGGCAATCGTCGGTGCAGAGGATGAAGCCCCGCGGATCGAGCCCCTTCTCCGTCACGGCGGTGATCTGAGCCTTCACGTCGTACCAGGCCGACCCGAGCCGCAGCATCGCCCGCATCCCCTGGCGCACCCGCGCGATGGCGTCCTCCTCGCGCGTGCCCTCGTGATCGTCCGCCGGCCCGCCGGCGGCATAGGCCGGGAAATCGGTGAGGTCCGGGCTCGCATAGTGCCCGCCCACCACCTTGCCGGCGGCTTGCGTCGCCGCGATCTCGCCGAGCATCTTCGCATCCCCCGCGACGACGCCGGGATAGTTCATCATCTCCCCGAGCCCGACGATCCCCGGCCAGCCCATCGCCTCGGCCACGTCCTCGGGCCCGATCTCCGCCCCCGGCGTCTCCAGCCCCGGCGCCGACGGCGCGCAGGAGGGCATCTCGACGAAGACGTTGATCGGCTGCGCCATCGCCTCGTCGTGCATCAGCCGCACGCCTTCGAGGCCGAGCACGTTCGCCACCTCGTGCGGGTCGGTGAACATGCTGGTCGTACCGTGCGGCATCACCGCGCGAGCGAACTGGCTGACCACCAGCATCCCCGACTCGACGTGCATATGCCCGTCGCAGAGCCCCGGGATCAGGTAGCGCCCGCCGGCGTCGATCACCCGCGTCCGCGGCCCGATGACGGCCGAGGCGTCCGGCCCGCAGGCGGCGAAGCGCCCGGCCTTGACCGCGATGTCGGCGCCCTCGATCACCTCGCGCGAGTGCACGTTGACCCAGGCGCAGTTCCTGACGACGAGATCGGCCGGCGCCCGCCCGGCGGCCACCGCCACCAGCTCCGCCCCGACCTCGGCCCACGACCGCACGTTCTGCCCGTTCTCCATGCGCGCCATGCTCTCACCGCCCCGCCGCCCGCTTCAAGCGGTATTTTCCGCAAGGCCGCCCGTTAACGATTATGCCAAAGGTGGTTAACGTCAGGGAGATTTTATTATAAAATCAATGCGTTACCGAGTTGTCGCACTGTGCGACCCCGTGCGACGGCGGCCCCCGCGGGGGCCGCCGTCCCTCTCCATCAGTAGACGTAGGCCCTTTCGCCATGCTCGGCCAGATCGAGCCCCTCGCGCTCGGTCTCCGGCGCGACCCGGAGGCCGACGACCATGTCGACGAGCTTGTAGAGGACGAGCGAGGCGACCCCGCACCAGAGGATGGTGACGCCGACCGCCTTCACCTGGGTCACGACCTGCGCCCCCATCGTCACCCCCTCGGCATAGCCGACGCCGCCCAGCCCCGCCGAGGCGAGGAAGCCCGTGCCCACCGCCCCGACGATGCCGCCGATGCCGTGGATGCCGAAGACGTCGAGGCTGTCGTCATAGCCGAAGCGCTCCTTCACCACCTGCACGAAGAAGTAGCAGCAGGCCGCCGCGACCAGCCCGAGCACGATCGCCCCGAGCGGCCCGACGAAGCCCGCCGCCGGCGTCACCGCCACCAGCCCCGCGATCATCCCCGAGGCGGCGCCGAGCATCGACGCCTTGCCGCGCATCACCGCCTCGATCCCGGCCCAGCCGAGCACCGCCCCGGCGGTCGCTACCAGCGTGTTGACCATCGCCAGCGCCGCGCCGCCGCCGGCCGAGAGCGCCGAGCCGGCGTTGAAGCCGAACCAGCCCACCCAGAGGATCGACGCCCCGACCATGGTCAGCGTCATCGAATGCGGCGGCATGATCTCCTTGCGGAACCCGATCCGCGGCCCGACGAGAAGCGCGCCGACCAGCGCCGCGATGCCGGCATTGATATGCACGACCGTGCCGCCGGCGAAATCCATCGCCCCCCAGCCGAAGTAGAGCCCGCTCGCGTCCCAGGCCATGTGGGCTACGGGGAAGTAGACGAAGGTGACCCACAGCAGCACGAAGAGGATCACCGCCCCGAACCGCATCCGCTCCGCGAAGCCCCCGACGATGAGCGCCGGCGTGATGCAGGCGAAGGTCATCTGGAAGGCGACGAAGACGAGCTCGGGGATCGTGCCTGCCTCCGAGTCCGGCGTGACCCCGGCGAGGAAGGCCTTGCCGAACCCGCCCCAGAAGGCGCTCTCCGAGCCCCCGAACGACATCGAGTAGCCGTAGAGCACGTAGAGCACCATCACCATCGAGGTGATGATCGTGCACTGCATCAGCACCGACAGCATGTTCTTCGACCGCACCAGCCCGCCGTAGAAGAGCGCGAGCCCGGGCAGGATCATGAAGAGCACCAGCAGCGTCGAGGTCAGCATCCAGGCGGTATCCCCCGCGCTGATGCCGGAGACGACCTCCGCCACCACCTCGGCCGGCGCCTCGGTCTCTTCCTGCGCCATGGCCGGGACGGCGGCAACGGCCCCAGCCGCCGCGGCGAGCCAGGTCAGCTTGTCGAACAGTCTCATCACGTGTCTTCCTCGCATCATGTTCCTGGGGTGGCCGTCACAGGGCGTCGTCGCCCGTCTCGCCGGTGCGGACCCGGAGGGCCTGCTCGACCGAGAGGACGAAGATCTTGCCGTCGCCGATCTTGCCGGTCTTGGAGGTGGCCGCGATCGTCTCCACCGCCTGCGCCGCGATCGCGTCGGGCACCACCAGCTCGAGCCTGACCTTCGGCACGAAGTTCACGACGTACTCGGCGCCGCGGTAGATCTCGGTGTGGCCGGACTGCCGCCCGTAGCCCTTCACCTCCGACACCATCAAGCCCTGGACCCCGAGAGCGGTCAGCGCCTCGCGCACCTCCTCGAGCTTGAACGGCTTGATCACGGCGATGATCAATTTCATGGGGGCCTCGTCTCCTGCTTTCTCGCGACGCGAGCCGCGTCAAGGAGGACCAAGCACATTTCGTGCCAAGTGGCCGGAGATCAGCCAACATACTGGATGCAGTGAATAATCTTGAGGTCGATCACCTGGATTGCTAACTGTATGCCTAATTTTTGATCTTGCACTGCCACACAACCGCTCACTGCCTGAAAAGGTGGCAGATCACGACTTCCGGCTCGCGCTTTCCAGGCGGCATCATGATCTGGCGGTCGGGCGGGAATCCGCGTAGTGTTCACGAAAATCGAGAGCAGAACGAACAAGGGCATGGCCCAGGCAGGCAAGCGAAAGAGAAAGCCCCGTCCGGGCCTCATCCGGCGTACCCTCCGCGGCTTCGTGGGAGGCGCGCTGCGCGTCATCTGGTGGATCGGGATCCGCACCGCCGTGCTGGCGGCCGCCGTGCTGGCGGTGGCGACCGCCTACTATGCGAGCCGGATCCCCGATATCGACGAATTGCTCGACCCGCGCGAAGGGGGCTCGGTCACGCTGCTCGACGCCTCGGGGGAGACCTTCGCCTGGCGCGGCCAGCAGCTCGGGATCACCACCGCCGAGCGGGTGTCGCCGCATCTCGTCAACGCCGTCATCGCCACCGAGGACCGGCGGTTCTACTGGCATTTCGGCATCGACGTGCAGGGGACGCTGCGGGCGCTTCTGGTGAACCTGAAGGCCGGGCAGACGGTGCAGGGGGGATCCTCGATCACCCAGCAGGTGGCGAAGCTCGTCTGGTTCGACAATACCCGCACGCTGGAGCGGAAGATCAAGGAGGTCCCGGCGGCGCTGGCGCTGGAGTGGAAGTTCTCCAAGAACGAGATCCTGTCGATCTACCTCAACCGCGCCTACCTCGGCAGCGGGGCGACCGGCTTCGAGGCGGCGGCGGAACGGTATTTCGGCAAGACGGCGGCCGAGGTGAACCCGGCCGAGGCGGCGATGCTGGCCGGGCTCCTGCGCGCGCCCTCGCGCTTCGCGCCGACCGGCGATCTGGCGCGGGCACAGAGCCGGGCGACGACCATAGTCGGGCTGATGGAGGAGCAGGGCTATCTGACCAAGGCGCAGGCGGAGGCGGCGCGGCAACATCCAGCAGTGCTGTCGGCGGCGGCGGCGGCGCGGGCGGGCGGGTCCTTCGCCGACTGGGTGATGTCGAGCGGACCGGAGTTCCTGACCCGCAAGACCACCGAGGACGTCGAGGTGCTGACCACCTTCGACCCGCGCATCCAGCGTGCGGCGGAAGCAGGGATGGCCTCGGTCTTCGGGAGCAAGCTCAAGGCGGGGTCGAACGTGCAGGCGGCGGTGGTCGTCATGTCGCCCGACGGGGCGGTCCGGGCGATGATCGGCGGCAGGGACTTCGGCGCCGGCGAGGGGCAGTTCAACCGGGCGACCCAGGCGCGGCGGCAGACCGGCTCGCTCTTCAAGCCCTTCGTCTTCGCGGCAGCGCTGCAGGCCGGCGCGAGCCCCTATGATAGGGTGCTCGACGCGCCGCTCTCGCTCTACATCCCCGGCTCGGGGGAGTGGACGCCGGAGAACTACACCCGCGGGCAGTACCGCGGGGAGATCACGCTGACCCAGGCGCTGGCGCATTCGATCAATACCGCGACCGTGCGGCTCTCGGAGGCGACCGGGCGGGAGCGGGTCAGGGCGATCGCGCAGGACTTCGGGCTCGGCGGGCCGATGGCCGAGGGGCCGGCGCTGGCGCTCGGGGTCTCGGAAGCGACGCTGCTCGAGATGACCGGCGCCTATGGCGGCTTCCTGAACCAGGGGGTCCGGGTCACGCCCTACGGGCTGACCGAGCTCCGCCGCAAGTCGGACGGCACCCCGCTGATGCGCGGGGGCCCGGGCCAGCGGGTGCGGGTGATCGACGAGCGGGCGGCGGGCGAGCTCATCTGGATGATGCGGCAGGTGGTGGAGGGCGGCACCGGCACGCGGGCGCAGCTTCCCGGCGGGCGACCGGCGGCCGGCAAGACCGGCACCACCCAGGCGGCGCGCGACGCCTGGTTCGTCGGCTTCACCGCCGACTATGTCACCGGGGTCTGGATGGGTTACGACGACAACACGCCGCTGACCGGAACCACCGGCGGCGGCCTGCCGGCGGAGGTCTGGGGCGAAATCATGGCGCGGATCGAGGACGGTCTGCCGGTCTCGCCGCTGCCCGAGCGCGCGCCCGTCCCGCCGGTCGCGGCGGCGCCGGCCGTCCCGGCTCAGGTCGAGAGCGTCCAGGCCGCGGTCCGCAACGCGGTGCAGAGCGTCATTCAGGGCCTCTTCGGGCGCAACTGAAAGGGCGCCTCGGAGGATTTCGCACGCGAAACTATACTTAACCCCTTGGGGCCAAAGG
>NZ_CALLYO010000377.1 GCF_937858865.1 uncultured Amaricoccus sp.
CCCCCGGCCGTGCGCCCCGCACGGCCTGCGCCTGCCAGCCCCCCGGGCAGGCGCACCCGACGGTTCCGCCTGGCGGCGCCGCCGGGGATATTGCCGGAACGCTCGGCTGCGGCGCCGTTCGGCCGAGGTGCGCCGGCCCGCAGGCAGGCGCAGGCCGTGCTCATCGCGAGCGGTGCCGTGCAAGAGCAGCGAAGCGATCATCCCGATCGCGCGTCAGACTTCCTCCACCGCCACCCGGCGGGCGTCGAAGGCGATGAGGCCGGCGATGCGCGCCGCGCCCTCGGGCGGCGTCTCGTAGGACCAGGCGGCATCGGGGATGAGCCCCTGGGCGGTCACGATGCCGAAATACTGCGCCGGGCCGAGCGCGTCGCTCGCGCGGCGGGTCTCGGAGCTCTCGAGGAAGGCCATGCCGAGATCCTCGCGCGGGAAGAAGATCATCCCCTGGCCCTCGATCTCGCTCGCCGCCTCGATCAGCTCGATGGCGCGCGAACTCTCGCCGATGACGGCGCCGCCGGCGCGCACCACCCAGGTCCCGCCGGCAGCCACGATCACGGGTTGCTTGGGCATCTCTCTCTCCTTGTCACAGCGGCTGGCAGGCCGCGCGCAGCCAGCGCGCGGTCTCGGGATCGAGATGCGGCGACAGCGCCTCCGCAACCCGGGCGTGATAGGCGTCGAGCCAGGCGCGCTCGCCGGCATCGAGCAGCCGCAGGTCGATCAGCCGGCGGTCGATCGGCGCGAGCGTCAGCACCTCGAAGCCCAGCATCGGCCGGTCGCCCCCCCGCACCGCCGCCGGCGGCCGCACCAGGGCGAGGTTCTCGAGCCGGATGCCGAAGGCGCCCTCGCGGTAGTGGCCGGGCTCGATCGAGAGCATCATCCCCGGTAGCAGCGGCTCGGGCCCGCGCCGCGACAGGCTTTGCGGCCCCTCGTGCACCGCGAGGTAGGAGCCGATCCCGTGCCCGGTGCCGTGGTCGTAGTCCATCCCCGCCTGCCAGAGCGGCACCCGCGCCACCGCGTCGATGTCGCGCCCGGCGAGCCCCTCGGGCCAGGTGAGCCGGCACATGGCGACAAGCGCCTTCAGCACCAGGGTGAACGGCCGGATGGCCTCCGCCGGCGCCTCGCCCACCGCCACGGTGCGGGTGATGTCGGTCGTGCCGTCGGCATACTGCGCGCCGCTGTCGACGAGCAGGATCTCGCCCGGGCTCACCAGCCGGTTCGAGGCCTCGCTGACCCGGTAGTGCACGATCGCCCCGTTCGGCCCGGCGCCGCAGATCGTCTCGAAGGAGATGTCGCGGAGCTGGCCGGTCGCGGCGCGGATCTCCTCGAGCCGCCGCACCACGTCGATCTCGCTCAGGCCGCCCTCCGGCGCGGTGGCGTCGAGCCAGGCGAGGAACTCGGCCATCGCCAGCCCGTCGCGCAGGTGCGCGGCGCGGGCGCCGGCGATCTCGGCCGGGTTCTTGATCGCCTTGGGCAGGATGCAGGGATCGCGCTCCCAGACCAGCTCCGCCCGCCCGGCCGCGGCGATGCGGTCGGAGACCCAGGCGGGCGCCGAGGCCTTGTCGACGGCGATCCGCCCCTTCAGCCCGTCGAGCGCCGGCCCGAAGGCCTCGGGCGGCGCGATGCGCACCTCCGGCCCGAGGTGCGCCCGCACCGCCGCGTCGGCCTTGGCCGGATCGGTGAAGAGATCGACCCGCCCGTCGGCGCCGAGGACGGCGAAGGCGAGCGCGACCGGGGTGCGGGCGATGTCCGAGCCGCGGACGTTGAGCAGCCAGGCGATCGAATCGGGCAGCGTCAGGACGGCCGCCGCGAGGTCCCGCTCGACGAGGCCCCGCGCGATCTCCGCCCGCTTCTCGGCCGAGCTGCGCCCGGCCAGCTCCAGCGGATGCGCCACGATCGGCCGCGCCGGCGGCGGCGGCTGGTCGGGCCAGGCGCGGTCGACGAGGTTCCCGACCGGGACGAGGCCGATCTGCCGCGGGCCGAGCACCTCGGCCAGCTCCTCGATCTCGCGCGCCGTGTGCAGCCAGGGGTCGTAGCCGACGCGCCCGCCCTGCGGCAGCGCCCCGGCCAGCCAGTCGGACGCCCGGTCCTTCGGCAGCCGGCCGATCTCGAAGCACGCGGTGTCGACCTGCCCCTGCACCTGCAGCACGTAGCGCCCGTCGACGAAGACGATGGCGCGCCCCGCGGTCACGGCGGCGAGCCCGGCCGAGCCGGTGAAGCCGGTCAGCCACGCCAGCCGCTCGTCGCGCGCCGGCACGTTCTCGCCCTGGTGGGCGTCGGCGCGCGGCACGAGGAAGGCGTCGACCCCGGCCTTCGCCATCTCCGCGCGCAGCGCCGAGAGGCGCGCGGCCCCGGTCGAGGGGGTGGTCCGGCGGCGGAAGTCCTGCAGCATGGCGTTCCTTAGGCAAGCGTTAACCCCAAGCTGTTAGCGGCGGAGGGGTGGCGAGGTCAATCGCCGGCCCCGCCGCCGGCCCCGCTGGGGGAAGGGAGGAGCCATGCGCGCCGTTCTTGCGATCCTGTTCCTCGCCGCCGCGATCTGGCGCACGGGCGCGGACTGGCAGGCGACGATCGGCGTCGGCTACGCCTTCCGGCCGATGAGCTTCGGCGGGATGATCGCGCACCGCTGGCCGGACGACTATCGCAACCTGGTCGAGAGCCTGCAGGCGAGCGGCGTCCCCTTCGTCTGGGACCCGGTCGGCGCGCTGCTCCTGTCGCTGCCGGTCGGGCTCGTCCTCGCGGCGATCGCGCTCGGCATCTGGATGACGCGCGCGCGCCCCGGCGCGCGGCGGTAGCGCCGGCTCACGCCCGCATCCGCCCCCGCGTGCCGCGCGCCTGGCGGACGGGATCGTTGTCGAAGAGGGCGGCGAGCTGCTCGGTCATCGCGCCGGCGAGCTGCTCCACGTCGGTGATCGTCACCGCCCGCCCGTAGTAGCGGGTCACGTCGTGGCCGATGCCGATGGCGATGAGCTCGACCTGCCGCCGCCGCTCGATCATGGCGATGACGTCGCGCAGGTGCTTCTCGAGGTAGCTGGCCGGATTGACCGACAGCGTCGAATCGTCGACCGGCGCGCCGTCGGAGATCACCATCAGGATGCGCCGCGCCTCCGGCCGCCCGAGCAGCCGCCGGTGCGCCCATTCCAGCGCCTCGCCGTCGATGTTCTCCTTGAGCAGCCCCTCCTTCATCATCAGCCCGAGGTTCGGCCGCGCCCGCCGCCAGGGGGCGTCGGCGGCCTTGTAGACGATGTGGCGGAGGTCGTTGAGCCGGCCGGGCAGGGGAGGGCGCTGCGCGGCGAGCCAGGCCTCGCGGCTCTGGCCGCCCTTCCAGGCGCGGGTGGTGAAGCCGAGGATCTCGACCTTCACCTGGCAGCGCTCGAGCGTCCGCGCCAGCACGTCGGCCGAGATCGCCGCGATCGAGATCGGCCGCCCGCGCATCGAGCCGGAATTGTCGAGCAGCAGCGTCACCACCGTGTCGCGGAAGTCGGTGTCGCGCTCCATCTTGAAGGAGAGGGGCGTCAGCGGGTTCGCCACCACCCGGGCGAGGCGCCCGGCGTCGAGCGTCCCCTCCTCGAGGTCGAAGTCCCAGGCCCGGTTCTGCTGCGCCTGCAGCCGCCGCTGCAGCCGGTTGGCGAGCCGCGCCACCGCGCCCTTCAGGGGCTCGAGCTGCTGGTCGAGATAGGCCCGGAGCCGCTCGAGCTCGATCGGGTCGGCGAGGTCCTCGGCCGCGATCTCCTCGTCGAAGCGGGTCTCGAAGACGGTGTAGGCCGGATCGGCCTCGGACCAGGGCGGGGGAGGGCGGCGCTCCGGCGCCTCGCCCTCGTCGGCCTCGAGGTCCTCGGCCATCTCCGCGGCATCGGAATCGTCGAGCGCGGCCTGCATCTCCTGCGGCTCGGCGCGGCTCTCCGAGGGGGTGTCCTCGGCCGACTCCTCCGCCTCGCTGTCCTCCTCCGCGTCGCCGCGCGACTCGTCGGGATTCTCCTCCGCCTCCTCGCTCTCGCTCTCCTCGGTCTCGTCGTTGTCGTCCGGATCCTCGCCGAGCTCGTCCGCATAGCCGAGATCGGCGATGACCTGCCGGGCGGCGCGCGCGAAGGCCTGCTGGTCCTCGAGCACCGGCGCGAGGTCCGCCAGCGCCCGCCCGGCATGGCCCTCGAGATGATCGCGCCAGAGCTCCATCACGTGCTGGGCCCCCTTCGGCAGCGGCCGGCCGGTGGCGAGGTGGCGCACCAGGTAGCCGGCGGCCTGGGCGAGCGGCGCCTGCGCCGGATCGGTGATCTCGCCGTAGCCCATGCGCCGCGCGTCCTCGGCGATGCGGGCGTCGATGTTGCCGGCCGTGCCCGGCATGGCGCGCGCGCCCACCGCCTCGCAGCGCGCCGTCTCCATCGCGTCGAAGAGCGCCGACGCCGCCTCGCCCTCGGGGGAATAGCGGCGGTGGGTGGCGTCGTCGTGATAGCGCAGGCGCAGCGCGAAGGCGTCCGCCGTGCCGCGCGCCAGCAGCACCTCCTCGCGCGTCATCCGCCGCGTCACCTGCGGCAGGCGCATGGCGCCGGCCGAATAGCCCGGCGGGTCGACCGAATAGGCGACGGTCAGCTCCCGCTCCCCGGCCATGGCGCGCGTCGCCTCGGCGAGGGCCTTCTTGAACGGATCGGCAGGGCTTTCGGCGGGCTT
>NZ_CALLYO010000378.1 GCF_937858865.1 uncultured Amaricoccus sp.
TCTACGGGTTGCGCTGGAAGGTCTGGACGGACTTCAAGTCCTGCGCGCCCTCGGCGGCGCCAGCGGCCACGGACCAGCGGATCGGGACGGGCGACGGGGCGGCGAAGGCATTCGATCTCGGCAAGGCCTACCGGTCAGGGGCGCAGTCCTACCTGCGGCCGATCCGGAAGCCGGTCGAGGGGACGGTGCGGGTGGCGGTGTCGGGCGTCACCCTGGCGGCGGGGGCCTTCACGGTCGATGTGACGGTGGGGCGGGTTTTTCTGACCGCGGCGCCGGCCGATGGGGCGCCGGTGACGGCGGGGTTCGAGTTCGACGTGCCGGTGCGCTTCGACAGCGACCGGATCACCACGAGCCTCGCCGGCTTCGCGGCGGGCGAGGTGCCGTCGATCCCGGTCATCGAGGTCAGGGTCTGATGCGGGCGATCGATCCGGAGCTGCAGGCGCGGCTCGACGGCGGGGCGACGCGGCTCTGCCGCTGCTGGCTGGTGAGCCGGCGCGACGGCAGCGAGATGGGCTTCACCGACCACGACGAGGATCTCGCCTTCGGGGGCGTGATCTACCGGGCGAGCAGCGGCATGGACGCGACTGCGCTGCAGTCGGCGACCGGCCTCAGCGTCGACAACGCCCAGGCGGTGGGCGCGCTGACGAGTGCGGCGATCCGCGAGGAGGATATCCGGGCCGGCGCCTACGACGGCGCGGAGGTCCGCCAGTGGCTGGTGGACTGGGAGCGGCCGGAGCTCCGGGTGCTGATGTTCCGCGGGACGCTCGGCGAGATCCGCCGTTCGGACGGCGCCTTCGAGGTGGAGCTGCGCGGGCTGGCCGAGCCGCTGAACGCGCCGGTCGGCCGGTCGATCCTGAGGACATGCGACCGGGCGCTCGGCGACGGCCGCTGCGGGTTCGACACGGGCCGGCCAGGCTTCTCGGGCGAGGGCGTGGTGGTGAGCGCCGCCGGGGCCTCGCTCTCGGCGAGCGGGCTCGGCGGGTTCGCGGCCGGCTGGTTCGAGCATGGGACGCTGCTCTGGCTGACCGGTGCCAATGCCGGCGAGAAGGCGGCGGTGAAGGCGGACCTCGCCGGGGCGGCGGGGCTGCGCGGGCTCTCGCTCTGGCAGGAGCCGGGGCGGCGTGCGGCGGTGGGCGACCGGTTCCGGGTCGTGGCGGGCTGCGACAAGCGGGCCGAGACCTGCCGGGCGAAGTTCGACAACCTGATCAACTTCCGCGGCTTCCCGCACATTCCCGGCGACGACTGGGTGACGGCCTACCCGAAGGAGGGAGCGACCCATGACGGCGGAAGCCAGCAGGGCTGAGGAGATCGTTGCCCGCGCCCGGGCCTGGATCGGCACGCCCTATCGTCACCAGGCGAGCTGCCGGGGGGCGGGTGCGGATTGCCTCGGGCTGATCCGCGGCATCTGGCGCGAGGTGCTGGGGCCGGAGCCGGAGGCGGTGCCGGGCTATACCCCCGACTGGTCCGAGCCGAGCCGCAGCGAGGAGATGCTGGCGGCCGCCGGGCGGAATTTCGTCGCGGCGAGCTGGGCGGCGGCGCGGGCGGGGGACGTCGTCGTGCTTCGGATGCGCGAGGGCGCGGTGGCCAAGCATGCGGGCATCCTCGCCCGCTCGCCGCTCGGGCATCCGACGCTGATCCATGCCTATTCCGGGCATGGGGTCGTCGAGTCGCCACTGACCCCTGCGTGGGCGCGGCGGGTCGCCGGGGTGTTTCGTTTTCCCGAAGGGGGGATGTGATGGCGACGCTGCTGTTGGCGGCTGCGGGCTCGGCGCTGGGCGGGGCGGTCGGAGGCTCCTTCGCCGGCATCGGCGCGATGGCGCTCGGCAAGGCCGCGGGGGCGCTGATCGGCAATGCGATCGACCAGCGGCTGCTCGGCGCGGGCTCGGCGCCGGTCGAGACCGGCCGGGTGGAGCGCTTCCGGGTCATGGGCTCGAGCGAGGGCGCGCCCTTGCCGCGCGTCTTCGGGCGCAACCGGGTGGCCGGGCAGATGATCTGGTCGAGCCGGTTCCTCGAGTCGGTGCATACCGAGAACGTGGGCGGGAAGGGTGGCGGCGGCGGTGCCTCCGTGCGCGAGTACAGCTATTCGGTCAGCTTCGCCGTGGCGCTCTGCGAGGGGGAGGTGTCCCGCATCGGGCGGATCTGGGCGGACGGGCAGCCGCTCGAGCAGAAGGGACTCACCTTCCGGCTGCATCGCGGCACCGAGGACCAGTTGCCCGATCCGCTGATCGAGGCGCTGGAACGGGGCGCTCCCGCCTACCGCGGGACGGCCTACGTCGTCATCGAGAACCTCGACCTGACGCCGTTCGGCAACCGGATTCCGCAGCTCAACTTCGAGGTCTTTCGCCGTCCGCCGGCGGGGCTGCCGGGGGTGCCGAGGGCGCCGGCGCTCGACGTGCGGGGCGTGGCGCTGGTGCCGGGCTGCGGCGAGTATGCGCTGGCGACCGAGGAGGTGCACTTCAAGCGGGGCAAGGGCGACAACGTCGTCCTGAACGTCCACAACGATCGCGGCGTCCCCGATCTCGTGGCCTCGCTCGACCAGCTTTCGGCCGAGCTCCCGAATGCCAGGTCGGTGTCGCTGGTGGTTTCCTGGTTCGGGGACGATCTGCGCTGCGACCGCTGCGCGCTGCGGCCGGCCGTCGAGCAGCGCGGCGAGGACGGCCGGCCGATGCGCTGGGTCGTGTCGGGCCAGAGCCGGGGCAGCGCGCGTGCGGTGAGCCGGATCGCGGGACGGCCGATCTTCGGCGGGACGCCGGCCGACGCGTCCGTGCTGCAGGCGATTTCCAGGATGAAGGCCGACGGGCTGTCGGTGGTCTTCTATCCGTTCATCCTCATGGACATCCAGGCGGGCAACGGGCTTGCCGACCCCTGGGGCGCCGCCGAGCAGCCGCCGGTGCCGTGGCGGGGGCGGATCACCCTCGCGCGGGCGCCGGGCCGTTCCGGCTCGACCGACAGGATGCCGGCGGCGGCCGAGGAGGTCGCGGCTTTCTTCGGCCGTGCGGGCGCGAGCGATTTCCGCCGGTCCGGCGAGACCGTCGCCTACGACGGGCCGGCCGAATGGTCGTATCGGCGGTTCATCCTGCACTATGCGCACCTCTGCGCGCTGGCCGGTGGTGTCGATGCCTTCTGCATCGGCTCGGAGATGCGCAGCCTCACCCAGATCCGCGATGCGGCGGCGGGCTATCCCGCGGTGCGCGAGCTCTGCCGGCTGGCGGAGGATGTGCGGGGGATCCTCGGGCCGGACACGAAGATCGGCTACGCGGCGGACTGGTCGGAATACTTCGGCCATCAGCCGGCGGACGGGTCGGGCGACGTGCTCTACCATCTCGATCCGCTCTGGGCGTCGCCCGAGATCGACTTCGTCGGCATCGACAACTACATGCCGCTGTCCGACTGGCGGGATGGGGCGGACCACGCCGACGCCGATGCGGGGTCGATCTACGATCTCGCCTATCTCAAGGGAAACGTGGCGGGCGGCGAGGGGTACCACTGGTACTATGCCGATGCCGACGGGCGCGTGGCCCAGGACCGCCTGCCGATCCGGGACGGCGCCTATGGCGAGGACTGGGTCTTTCGCTACAAGGATCTGGTGAGCTGGTGGTCGAAGCCGCATGTCAACCGGCTCGGCGGGGTCAAGGCGGGGGCGCCGACGGCCTGGCAGCCGCGGTCGAAGCCGATCTGGTTCACCGAACTCGGCTGCCCGGCGGTTGACAAGGGCACCAACCAGCCGAATGTCTTTCACGATCCGAAGTCGTCCGAGAGCTTCTTTCCGTACCATTCGAACGGGTCGCGCGATGATTTCATCCAGCATCGCTACCTGCAGGCGATGTTCGCGCATTGGAACGACCCGGCGAACAATCCCCTCTCGCCGGTCTACAGCGGGCGGATGGTCGACATGTCCCGGGCGCACGTCTGGGCCTGGGATGCCCGGCCGTGGCCGGATTTCCCGAACCGGCTCGAGACCTGGATCGACGGCGACAACTATGAGACCGGGCATTGGCTGAACGGCCGGGCGAGCCTCGCCGCGCTCGCGGAGGTGGTCGCGGAGATCTGCCAGCGGTCCGGGGTGGGCGAGACGGATCTGTCGCGGCTCCACGGTGGCGTGACGGGATATATGATCGAGTCGGTCGAGAGCGGACGGCAGAGCTTGCAGCCGCTGATGCTGGCCTACGGCTTCGACAGTTTCGCGGTGGGCGGCGCTCTCACCTTCGCCAGCCGGGGCGGGTCGCGGGCGGTCGAGGTCGCGGCGGACGATCTGGTCGCGGTTGGTCGCGATCCGGTTCTCGCCCGGACGCGCTCTCCCGCCGCCGAGACGGCGGGGCGGGTCACGGTCGGCTTCGTCAGCGCGGAGCGGGACTATGTTCCGGGTGCCGTCGAGGCGCTGGCACCCGATGCCGCGGAACCGCGCAGCGAGCAGGCATCCCTGCCGGTCGTGCTCTCGGAAGGGCAGGCCAAGGCGATCGCGGAACGGGCGTTGAGCGAGGGACGGGTCGCGCGCGACAGCCTGACCTGCGCGCTGCCGCCGTCGCGGCTGGGGCTTACGCCGGGCGATATCTTCGCGCCGCGCGGCGACGAGAACGGTGGCATCTTCCGCATCGATCGCATCGAGGAAGCGGGGCACCGGACGATCAGCGCCGTCCGGATCGAGGCGGGCGTGTA
>NZ_CALLYO010000379.1 GCF_937858865.1 uncultured Amaricoccus sp.
GGAAGAGCGCGACGGCGGCGGCGACGGCGACCTGCCAGGCGACGCCGAAGGTGACAACCGCCACGATGACGGCGACGAGGAGCAGGAGGAAGATCGCTACGGCGGCGAGCTTCACTCGGAAGCGGATGCGCACCAGCGCGTAGGCGGCGAGCGCGCCGATGAGGACGGCGAGGGTCGTGCTGCCGAGGGCGACAACCACTGAGTTCAAGTAGGGCCCGAGCGTGTTGTTCTCGAGCAGCATGAAGCGCCAGGCGTTCAGGTTGGGCCGGAAGTCGACGAAGGGGATGTAGAAGGGGCCGTTGTCGACCTCGCCCGGGCCTTTGAACGAGGTGATGAGGACCCAGTAGAGCGGGATGAGGACGACGAGCGACCAGAGCAGGAGGAGCGCGTAGGTGAGGACGCGGGCGACGGGGGCCTGCTCCTCGATCGAGGCGGGCTCGAGGAGGCGGGTGAGGAAGGGGCGGTCGTCCGGCGCGGGATCGGGGGTCATGCCTCGAACCTCCTGGTATGGCGGACGACGAAGTTGAAGAAGGAGACGCAGATAACGGTCGAGACGAAGAGGAGCATGTAGCCGACCGCCGCCGAGCCGCCGAGATCCTGGGTGCGCCAGGCGATGAAGGCGTGCAGCGTCATCGACTCGGTGGCGAGGCCGGGGCCGCCACCGGTCAGCACGTTCGGCAGGTCGATGATCTTGAAGGCCTCGATCAGCCGGATGAGGACGACGGTGGCGGCGACCGGCGCGATGGCGGGCCAGGTGATGTCGCGGAAGATCTGCCAGCCGTTGGCGCCGTCGAGCTTCGCCGCTTCGACCTGGTCGCGCGGCTGGTTCTCGACCGCAGCCAGCATGACGATGAAGATGAAGGGCGTCCACTGCCAGGTGTCGCCGATCATCACCATCATCCGCGCCGACCAGGCCTCGGTGGCCCAGGACCATTCCCCGGTGCCGAAGGCGCGGAAGAGGGGCGCGAAGGGACCCTTCTGCATGTCGGCCAGCATGCGGAAGGCGTAGGCGATGCCGACGGGCGTCACCATCAGCGGCACGAAGAAGAGGACGCGAAAGAAGTTGCGCCCCCTGATCGGCTGGGCGCAGAGCAGCGCGAGGCCGAGGCCGAGGAGGAACTGCACGCTGACGCCGATCGCGACGTAGAGGAGCGTGTTGACCAGGGTGCCGGGGACGCCGCCGGGGGCCAGGGTGACGGTAATGACGAGGAGGAGCGCGGCGAGGACGGTGGCGGTGACGAGCCGGCCGATGGTGCCGACGATGCCGACCCGACCGCTCCGGAGGTAGCGGGCGAGCCAGAGGAGGAGGAGTGCGGCGCCCGCGGCGAGGAACAGCCAGCCGACCGCGCCGAGCGTGCCCCAGGTGCCGAGCAGGTGGTACTGCTGAGAGCCGGTCAGGAGCTTCCTGTAGTTGAGCAGGCCGACGAACTTCAGCGTGAAGCCGCCGGGGGCGAGCGCGAAGCGCGAGAGCGAGAGGTAGGCGGAGACGATGAGCGGGAAGATCGCGAAGCAGAGGATCACGACCGCCGCCGGCAGCACCATGAGGCGGCCGGAATGGCGGTCGATGCGCTCGCCCCAGGTGGGCGGGGCCTCCAGGCTCGTCTCGGTCATGCGGGGGATGCCCGGCGCGGGGACGCCGCGCCGGGCCGGTCCTTACTGGGCGCCGATGGTGGCCTTGTAGAACTGGAGCTGCTCGTCGGTGCCGATCTCCTCGTTGAGCTCGTTCCAGCCGTCGTTGACCGCCTTGACCGTCGCCTCGGCGTCGATCTCGCCGGAGAGGAAGCGCGAGATCGCCTCGTCGAGCACCACCTGCTGGTACTTCTGGTTCTGCGGGATGCGCAGGTCGAGGATCATGTTCGGGCTCGACATGCTCTCGTTGATGGCGCCGAGGTAGACCCTGGCCTCCTCCTCGGTCATGCCGGCGTTCTTCCAGAGGTCGCTGTAGGAGAGCTGCGAGGTGCGGTAGGGGTTGAAGCCGGTGCCGCCGATGGTGACGTCGGAGTTCGACTGCGCCGGCTGGGTCATGAAGGAGAAGTAGGCGTAGGCCGCGTCCTTCACCTTCGGGTCGGCCGCCGCGTTGATGCCGCCGCCCCAGCCGCCGAAGGCCGCGAAGGGGGCGTGGTTGACGCCGTCGATGGCGTGCGGGCAGGTCGTCGCGTCGCAGGCGACGAGCTTGCCGCTGTTCCAGTCGAGCACCTCCTCAGAGCCCGGCATGATGGCGGCGCCCCACTTGCCCATCACCTTCGACTGGTTGGGGTCGATCGAGATGGTGCCGACGTCGCCCCAGTCGAGGTTGAGCGCGCAGCGGCCGGAGGCGAAGAGGGGCCGGGTGTCGGAGACGTCGAGATTGAGCTCGTCGGGGGGTCCGAACTCGGTCGAGGCCTTGAGGAACTCGAGCGCCTTGCGGAAGGCCTCGTTGTCGACCAGCGGTGTCATGTCGGCGGTGTTGAAGAAGGTGCCCTGGCTCGTGCCCTGGGACTGGGTCATCGAGCCGACCACGTCGGTGACGAACCAGTAGCTCTGGGCATTGCGCTTCTTGGCGATGCAGGAGCCGAAGTCGGGGGTGCCGTCGCCGTTCATGTCCTGGCCGTGCACGGCCTTGGCGACGTCGAGATACTCGTCCCAGGTCTTCGGGGGCGTCTTGCCGGCCGCTTCGAGCACGTCGGAGCGGTAGTACATCATGTGGAAGTCGCCATCGAGGGTGATCATGTAGGTCTTGTCGCCGTACTTCTGCGAGAAGTCGCGGAAGAAGGCGCCGACGTCGTCCTCCTCGATCGCCGGGTCGGCGGCGATGCGCGGGGTCAGGTCCTCGAGGTAGCCGCCGGCGATGTAGTCGACCATCCACTGGGGGGCGAAGACGGCGGCGTCGACCGAGTTGGTGCCAGCGGCCCAGTCGGTCAGGACCTTCTGGTAGAGGTCGGAGAAGGGCACGGCGATCACGTTCACCTTGGCGCCGGTCAGGGCCTCGAACTCGGGCGCGCGCCGCTGCAGCGGCTCCTGGATGGCGCCGGTCTGGGTCATCACGTTGATGGTGACGCCCTCGAACTCGCCGGCAGCCGAGGCCGGCCCGGCAGCCGCAAGGATGCCGAGCGCGGCGGCGCCGGCCAGGAGCTTCTTCATTGCAGTCCTCCCCATCGTCGGTTTGTTGATTGTCGCATGGATCGCCACGGACCCGACTCTGCGAGCTTATCAAGACTCCGCCGGCAAGCAACGCCCCTTTGGCGCTACGCGGGATCCCGGTCGGTCGCGCCCCGCAGGAGGGCGCGGGCACGGGGTGGGCACGCGTGCCCACTTTGGCATCTTATTGATATTGCTTGGTAAAGCAATTTCCGTCAACCAGATGGAAACCATCGTTAACGGCCGTCAGGCGATCGGGTCCACCGGCTCGCCGGCGGCGATGCCGCGCAGGCCGGCGAGGGCCAGCTCGGCGAGTTCGTCGGGGGCGTGGCCGGAACTTACGGCATAGACGGGGTAGAAGAAGCTCGGGGCGCCGGCGACCGGATGGAGCCGGCCGGCGGCGACGAGCGGCGCGACGACGCGCTGGCGGAAGTATCCCGACCCGCCGGCCTCGAGCAGATAGGTGAGTGCGAGGGGGCCGAGGTCGACGGCGATGCCGGGCTCGGCGCCCTCGGGGAGGCTGAGGTCGTGATGGTGGGCGAAGTCCTGGCCCCAGTCGACGTAGACGTAGCTTTCCGGGTCGATGCCCTTGCCGCCGGGCTCGGTCGTCACCAGGACGAGCTTCTCCTCGAGGAGGAGCTCGACGTGCACCCCCGGCAGATGCGGCGGCGCATAGACGAGCGCCACGTCGAGCGCCCCGCCGGCGACCTGGTCGATCAGGTCCTCGGCGAGGCCGACCCGGACGCGCAGCGCCACGTCCGGCGCGCTGCGGCGCATCCAGTGCAGCCACTCCGGGAGCCAGGGGTGCCAGAGGCTGATCTCGCCGCCGATGGTCACCACGGCGCGCCGTCCCTTCGGCACGGCGACCTGCTGGCGCGCGCGCTGCCAGAGCTGCACGAAGCTCGGGGCGTAGCGGAGGAACTGCTCGCCGGCCGGGGTCAGCGTGGCGCCGTGCTTGCTGCGCAGGAAGAGCGGCCGGCCGAGGTGTTCCTCGAGGGTGCGGACGCGGGCGCTGACCGTCGTCTGGCTGACGTTGAGCTGCTCCGCGGCGCGGACGAAGCTGCGGGTCCTGACGATGCCGAGGAAGGTGCGCGCGAGCTCGACGTCCATGGCGATGGGGCTCCCGGCGCCGGCTAGGCGGCCGCCGCCTGCCGCCGCAGGCGCCGCAGCTCCTCGAAGCGGGCGGTGACGTCGCGCAGGATCGCGGCCATGCCGGTCACCCCTGCCCCGCCGTCGTGCAGGAGGACGATGGTGAACTCGATCGAGATCTGCCGGCCGTCGGCGGTGAGCGCCGGCACCGCGAGGAGGTCGCCGGCGCCGTAGCGGGTGACGCCGGTCGCAACGGTCCGCTCCCAGCCGTCCCAGTGGCGCCTGCGCAGCCGCTCGGGGATGATGATGTCGAGCGAGGCGCCGACCGCCTCCACCTCGGAGAAGCCGAAGACGCGGGTGGCGCCGGCGTTCCAGAAGCGGATGACGCCGGCGCGGTCGGTGGCGAGGATGGCGTCGGCGGGCGAGGCGAGGATCGCCTCGCCGAGGCGTGCCATGTCCATCTCAGCGGCCCGCCGCCGTCGCCGCGCCGAGCGCCCGGTCGAGGTCCGCGATGAGGTCGGCCTCGGCCTCGAGCCCGACCGACAGGCGGAGCAGGCTGTCGCTGATGCCGGCGATGCGGCGTGCCTCTGGCCCCATGCGGGCGTGGGTCATGGTCGCCGGGTGGGCGACGAGGCTCTCGATGCCGCCGAGCGACTCGGCGAGGGTGAAGACCCCGACCGCCTCGACGAAGCGGCGCATGGCCTCGGTGCCGCCCGCAAGCTCGAAGCTCAGCATGGCGCCGAAGCCCCGCTGCTGCTGGGCGGCGAGCGCGTGCGAGGGATGGGTCTCGAGGCCGGGATAGTGGACGGCGGAGACCGCCCGGTGGCCGGCGAGGAAGCGGGCGACCGCCCCGGCGTTCGCCTGCTGGCGCTCGACGCGGGGGAAGAGCGTGCGCAGGCCGCGCAGCGTCAGGTAGGCGTCGAAGGGCGCGCCGGTGGTGCCGGCGATGTTGGCCCAGGCCGAGAGCTCCTCGACGTCGCCGGCGTCGGCGGCGATCACCACCCCGCCGACCACGTCGGAATGGCCGTTGATGAACTTCGTCGTCGAATGGACGACGAAGTCGGCGCCGAGCGCGAGCGGGCGCTGCAGCGCCGGGGAGAGGAAGGTGTTGTCGACGACGACCTTCGCGCCGGCGGCGTGGGCGCGCGCGGAGATGGCGCCGATGTCGCTGACCCGCATCAGCGGGTTGCTCGGCGTCTCGACGAGGACGAGCTTGGGGCGGCGGGCGAGCGCGGCGGCGAGCGCCGCCGCGTCGGCCTGGTCGACGAAGGCGAGGTCGAGATGGCCGCGCTCGGCCCGCTGGGCGATCAGCCGGTAGGTGCCGCCGTAGCAGTCGTGCGGGGCGACGACGAGATCGCCGGGCCTGAGCAGCGACAGGACGAGGTCGACCGCCGCCATGCCGGAGGCGGTGACGACGGCGCCGGCGCCGCCTTCGAGGCGGGCGAGCGCGCCGGCGAGGAGATCCCGGCTCGGGTTCGAGGTGCGGGAATATTCATGCGCGCCGGGGCGCTCGAAGCCGGGGAAGACGTAGGTGCTGGAGAGATAGATGGGCGGGGCCACCGCTCCGAAACCGGCATCCTCGCCGATGCCGTGTCCCGCGGCGATGGTTTCCGGTCTCGTCTCTTCCGGCATGTCCC
>NZ_CALLYO010000380.1 GCF_937858865.1 uncultured Amaricoccus sp.
GGAGATGCCGCCGAAGGCCGCCGCCGCTTGCCCGACCGCATCCCGAATGGAAGTGAGATCGGTGACGTCGGCGGCGAGCGCCGGCGTGCCGCCGCGGGCGAAATCGTCGGCGAGGCCGCGGATCTCGGCCTCGACCACGGCGCGCTGCTCGGTGTCGATGACGCCGCCGATCCGCCAGTAGAGCGAGCCGAGGACGAGCGCCGTCGAGACGGCGACCAGCAGGAGGTGCGCCGCGACGAGGCGCATGGTGGCGTTGCGGAACACCGCCGGCGCCCGCCGTCAGGACAGGGCGGCGAGCTTGTAGCCCGAGCCGCGCACGGTGTGGATGAGCGGCGGCTCGCCTTCGGCGTCGATCTTGCGGCGCAGGCGCGAGATATGGACGTCGATGACGTTGGTGCGCGGGTCGAAGCGGTAGTCCCAGACCCCTTCGAGCAGCATGGTGCGGGTGACGACGCGGCCCTGGCGGCGCATCAGGTATTCGAGCATCTGGAACTCGCGCGGCAGGAGCTCGACGGTCCGCGTGCCGCGGCGGGCGGTGCGGGCGATGAGGTCGAGCTCGAGGTCGCCGCAGGCGAGGCGGGTCTCCTCGGGCCGGGTCTCGGCCGGGCGGCGCAGCACCGCCTCGAGCCGGGCGGAGAGCTCGGCGAAGGAGAAGGGCTTCACCACATAGTCGTCGGCGCCGGCGCGCAGCCCGCGCACCCGCTCGTCGATGGCGCTCATCGCCGTCAGCATGATGGCGGGGGTCTGCACGCCCGCGGCGCGCACCGACTTCAGCAGCGAGAGGCCGTCGAGGTCGGGCAGCATGCGGTCGAGGAGGAGGGCGTCGAAGGCGCCCGAGAGCGCATGCACCAGACCTTCGCGGCCGGAGGCGGTCGCCTCGACGGTATAGCCGGTCTCGCGCAGCGCCTTGGCGAGATAGTCTTGCGTGTCGTGGTCGTCCTCGACCACCAGGATGCGCCGCGCCATCGCTCTCGCTCCTTCATGATCGAAGGCCGGCGCGAGGGGTGAACGCCGGCCTTCGTGGCCCGTCCGTCGCAGCCGGACGGGCCGGTTGTCCCGGACCCTCCTCCCCCGGGGCCGGGACGGAGGGTGCTACGCCAGCTTGACGCCGACGAAGATCTTCGCGCCGTGGCGGTCGATCTGCATCAGGACCGCATCGGTCTTGGCGGCGTGCAGCGCCTTCTCTACGTCGCCGGGCGTCTGCACCGGGGTATGGCCGACCGAGAGGATGACGTCGCCGACCTCGAGCCCGGCATCGGCGGCGCGGCCCTTGCCGTCGAGCGAGGTGATTACGACACCGCTCACCTCGTCGTCCAGCCCGAGCTCCTGGCGCGCCGTGGGCGTGATCGGCGCGAGGGTGGCGCCGAGCCGGTCGGAGGAGGCCTTCGACGGCGTCTCGCCGGTCTCGGCCGAGGCCATGCGGGTCTCGTCGAACTTGCCGAGCCTGAAGGAGACGGCCTGCTCCTCGCCCTTGCGCAGGATGCCGAGCTCGACCTCCTTGTCCGGCGAGGCGGCGGCGACGAGCTTCGGCAGCTCGCGGCTGGATGCGACCTTCTTGCCGTCGAAGGTGAGGATCACGTCGCCCACCTCGAGGTTGCGGGCGGCCGGGCTCTCGGGCACCACGTCGGCGACGAGCGCGCCCTGCGGCTCGTCGAGGCCGATGGCGGCGGCGATCTCCGGGGTCACGTTCTGGATCTGCACCCCGAGCCAGCCGCGCTCGACCTCGCCGCCGTCCTTGAGCTGGGCCACCACGTTCCTGACCGTGTTCGAGGGGATGGCGAAGCCGACGCCCACCGAGCCGCCGTTCGGCGAGTAGATGGCCGAGTTGACGCCGATCACCTTGCCGTCGAGATCGAGCAGCGGGCCGCCGGAGTTGCCGCGGTTGATGGCGGCGTCGGTCTGGATGAAGTCGACGTAGGGGCCGGCCGAGATGTCGCGCGCCATGGCCGAGACGATGCCGCGGGTCACGGTGCCGCCGAGGCCGAACGGGTTGCCGACCGCGATCACGTCCTCGCCGACGCGCACATGGTCGCTGTCGCCGAGCTCGAGCACCGGCAGGTCGTCGGCGTCGATCTTGATGAGCGCGAGGTCGGTCTGCTTGTCGGTGCCGATCACCTCGGCGTCGAACTCGCGGTCGTCGGAGAGGCGGACCTTCACCTTCTCGGCATTGTCCACCACGTGGTTGTTGGTGACGATGTAGCCGTCCTTCTCCATGACGAAGCCCGAGCCGAGGGCGACGCGGTCGCTCTGGCCGGGACCGCCCTGGTTCGGCGGCATCGGGATCGCGCCCTCCGGCATGCCGAAGCGGCGGAAGAACTCCTCGAACGGCGAGCCCGGGCCGAAGGGCGAGTCCATCGGGCCCATCTCCGGCGCCTCCGGCCCCTCCTGGGTGGCGAGCACGGTCACCACCGCCGGGCTGGTGTGCTCGACCAGGTCGGCGACGGCGTCGGACGCTTCCGCCACCGCGGGGCGCGGCGGTTCGATCTGGGCCTCGGCGCCGGCCAGGGGCGCCCAGGCCATCCAGGCGCCGGCCGTGGCGGCGAGCGCCGTGGTGCTGAGCAAGGTCGCGATGCGCGTCATGGGAAGGAAACCTCTCGTCTGCTCGTGTCACGGCCCCCCGCAGCGGGGGGGTCGGCAGAGAAGATCGGCGGCGGACCTGACGGGGCGCTCGCCTGAGGGTTAAAAATCGTTCATCTGCCGCCGCCCGCCCCCGGGCGCCGGCCGCGCTTCGGGGCGAGCCCGGCGAGGGTCGGCGGCGAGCAGAGGACGGCGAAGCTCTCGCGCGGGTCGAGCGCGTCGGGGCCGAAGCCGTCGGCGAGCTTGAGCAGCGCGCTGGCGAGCGCGGCGTCGGGTTCGCCGCGCCGGCGCGAGGTCGGCGGGTCGAGCCAGGCGAGGTGGCGCGCGAGCGCGGCGGGGTCGGCGAGGAGGCAGGCGATGTCGGCGGGCGGCTCGGCATGCGCGCGCAGCCATTCGGCCTCGCGCTCGGCGGCGGCGGCGAGGGCAGGGGGCGTGCGCTCCTCCGGGGTCACCAGGAGGCCGAGCCGCGCCATCCGCCGCCCGGCGCGGGCGCTGCCCATGAAGGAGGAGAGCGGCACCGCCAGGACGAGGCCGAGGAGCGCCGGGCTCATCCAGGCGAGGAGCCGCCAGGAGATGGCGCCGGCGGCGACCGCAAGGACGATGCCGGCGAGGACGTGCCGGCGGTGGAAGCGCCAGAGCAGCGGCAGGGGCACCCGGTCGGCGTCGCGCGCCTGCGCCGCCCAGCCGCTGTCGCGACCGGTCAGGATCTGCGCGATGGCGCTCGACTGCGCCATCATCATGATCGGGGCGACCAGCGCCGAGAGCAGGATCTCGGCGATGAGGCCGAGGAAGACGGTGCCGCGCACGCCGTGGGCGGCGCGCTCGCGCAGGAAGGTGGCCACGCCGAGGAGCTTCGGCAGGTAGAGCACGAGCATGCAGATGCCGAAGAGCAGCATGGCGCGCTCGGGGTCGATGCGCGGCCAGTCGGGGAAGAGCGACCACTGGTCGAGGAAATAGTCGGGCGGCACCAGGTAGGCGTGCAGCGCGAGCGACATGCCGGCGAGGAGGAAGAGGAGCCAGAGGGGCGAGGCGAGGTAGGACATCACCCCCATGAAGAGGTGGAGCCGGCTGAGCGGGTGGAGCCCGGCGGTGCCGAGGAGGCGCGCGTGCTGCAGGTTGCCCTGGCACCAGCGCCGGTCGCGGCCGGCGAGCTCGATCAGGTTCGGCGGCGCGTGCTCGTAGCTGCCGGGGAGGTCGTCGGCCATGCGCACGGCGTAGCCGCCGCGGCGGATGAGCGCGGCCTCGACGAAGTCGTGGCTGAGGATGAGCCCGCCGAAGGGGGGCTTGCCGGGGAGCTCGGGCAGGCCGCCGCAGTCGGCGAAGGCCCGGGTGCGGATGATCGCGTTGTGGCCCCAGTAGTTGCCGGCGTTGCCGAACCAGGCGCGCAGGCCGCGGGAGAGGACCGGGCCGTAGACGCGGCTCGCGAACTGCTGCACGCGGGCGAGGGGGGTGGCGCCGCCGATCAGCTGCGGCGAGGTCTGCAGGATGCCGAGCGTCTCGTCCGCCTCCATGCGGCGGGCGAGCTCGATGATGCAGTCGGCCTCCATCAGGCTGTCGGCGTCGAGGACCAGCATGAACGGATAGGCGCCGCCCCAGCGCTCGACCCAGTCGGCGATGTTGCCGGCCTTGCGGCGCGCGTTGCGGCCGCGGTGGCGGTAGAAGACGTGCGGGCCGATGTCGGGGTCGCCGCGGGCGGCGTCGATCAGCGCCTGCTCGTCGAGCCAGACGTCGGGGCGGGTGGTGTCGCTCAGGATGAAGAGGTCGAAGGCCCCGCCGGCGCCGCGGGCGTGGATGTCGCGCAGCATGGCGCAGGCGGCGCCGAGGACCGGGGCGGGGTCCTCGTTGTAGGTCGGCATGAGGAGGGCGGTGCGGCTCCGCGGCGGCCCCTCGCCGCCGGCGCGCCGGCCCGGGCCGAGCAGGAAGCCGATCAGCGGCGAGACGGCGCCGAAGGCGACCCAGGCGATGTTGATGACGAAGAGGACGAGCATCACCTGCTCGACGCTGGTCATGCCCCCGACCGAGAGCACCAGCCACATCTGCCGCACGAGCCAGGCGGTCAGCGCCAGCGCGGTCAGCCCGAGGACGAGCCGGGCGAGGCGGGCCGGGGTCTCGCCGCGCAGCCGCCTGCGGCGGGCGCGGTCGTAGCGGTCGAGCGACTGCACCGGCATCTCGAGCGGCGCCTCGGCCGGCAGCGGGGCGGTGGCGGTCCGGTCGCGCGGGGGGAGCGTCAGCTGCTCCATCGGTAGATCCAGGTCTCGGCGATGCGCCGGTCGCCCGAGCGCAGCTCGAGGCGCATCTCGACGCTGTCCGCGCCTTCGGGATCGAGGTCGGCGCTGATCCGGAGCCCGTTGATCTCCGGGTTCTCGGCGATCTCCACGTCGTGCAGGCTGCCGGGATTGGCCTGCGCCACCAGCTGCACGGCGGAGGCGCGGATCGGGTTCGGGGCGTCGCCGGCGAAGTCCACCACGAAGCGGCGGCGGCCGTTGCGGCCGGCGCCGGAGAGGGTGCGCTCGACGCGGAGAAGGCCTGCCAGATCCGGCGCGTCCCAGCCCCAGCTCAGGCGGTAGGTGAGCGAGATCTCGTTGCCCTTGGCGATATCCTCCTCCGGGCGCCAGTAGGCGACGATATTGTCGTGGATCTCGGCGCCCGAGGGGATCTCGACCAGGACGACGTGGCCCTTGCCCCAGTCGCCGATCGGCTCGACCCAGGCGCTCGGCCGGCGGTGGTAGGCGGCGCCGAGGTCCTCGTAGTCGGAGAAGCTGCGCTCGCGCTGGACGAGGCCGAAGCCGCGCGGCCCCGAATCGGCGAAGGCGCTGATCTGCAGCAGCCGCGGCGAGTGCAGCGGCCGCCAGATCCGCTCGTCCTGGGCGTTCCACATGGCGAGCCCGTCGGAATCGTGCACGCCGAGGCGGAAGTCGTCGTGCTCGCCGCGGTCCTTGGCGTCGAAGAGGAACATCGAGGTCAGCGGCGCCAGCCCGAGGTGGGCGATGTTCTCGCGGGCGAAGATCGTCGCCTCGACGTCGATCTGCGTCGGATCGCCGGGGCGGATGGTGAAGCGGTAGGCGCCGGCGGCGCTCGGGCCGTCGAGCAGGGAATGCACGACCATGCGCCCCTCGCCCGGCGTCTCGAGCCAGTGGGCGCGGAAGAAGGGGAATTCCTCCCCCTCGGCCTCGCCGGTGCCGATGGCGAGGCCGCGGGCGCTCAGCCCGAAGGCCTGCCCCTTGGAGACCGCCTTGAAGTAGCTCGCCCCGGCGAAGATGGCGAAGGCCTGCAGCAGGTCGGGCTGGTTGAGCGCGGTGAGCGCGCGGAAGCCGGCGAACTCGAGGTTCATCCCCGGCTCGGGCGGCGGAACGTCGCCGAAGTTGAAGAGGGCGGGGTCGTACTCGATCTTTCGCGAGGCGCCGCCCTCGACGAGGAAGATCTCGACCGGGATGCTGTAGATGAAGCCCGGATGCAGCAGATCCACCGCGAAGCCGGTGGGGGGGTCCACGAAGAGCCGCTGCTCCTCGCGGAAGCCGATCATCGCGTACTGTTCGGCGGTGAGCCTGGCGATGGCCGCGGGCGGCGCGTCGGGCCAGGCGAAGGCCTCCGCCGCCAGCGCCCGCGCCCGCTCGAGCACGACCGAGCGACTGAAGGGCGGAGCGTCGTCGGCCAGCAGGACGCGCGGGGCGCCGACGAGCGGCAGCATCGCCGCGCCGGCGAGGAAGGCGCGGCGGCGCATGACGGGACCGTCCCGCCGCGGGGACACGCCCGCGCCGGTTCCGCCTGCCCGCCCGACCATCACCGATTCTTCCACTGCTACCCCCGGAAACGCGTCGTCACGACAATCGTCACGATAACAGTATAAGCCCGTTCCCGCCGCAAGGGACCCGTTGTGCGCTGCACACAGCAATCGACCCGCCCCGAGCGATTCCCGCCCGACCGAGTCCCCGCCGCAACAGCCCCGGCGCCCCGACAGGGTAGCCGATGCAGCGGACCGCGACAGTGAATCATCTTTCATTCGCCGGTAATCCGGCCACAAGATGCATCGCGCAATGCTGACCCACATGCTGATCCAGGGGCCGCAGGCGAGGGGCCGGATGAGCGCGGAAATCCCGGAGACGGCGCCCGGAATGGGCGCGCCGGACGAGAGATCCGGCGTCCTGGCGCGGATCGCGACGTGGGCCGCCGCCCGCCGCGGCTGGCTGACGGCCGCCTTCACGCTCGCGATGGTGGTGCTCGCGGCCTATGTGCTGCGGCGGCTCGCGCACGAAACCCATTACGACGCGGTGGTCGAGGCGCTCCTCGCGACGCCGCGGTGGCGGCTTTTCGCCGCCGTCGCCTTCACGGCGGCCAGCTTCGCCGCGCTCACCCTCTACGACCTCAACGCCTTCGCGGCGATCGGCAAGCCGCAGCCCTGGCGCCGAATCGCGCCCGCCGCCCTCGCGGCCTATGCGGTGGCGCAGACCACGGGCTTCGGGCCGCTGAGCGGCGGGGCGGTGCGGCTGCGCTACTACACCCCGCTCGGGCTCACGCCCGGCGACGTCGCGCGCGCCGTGGTCTTCGTCACCGTGGCCTTCGGCGCCGGGCTCGCGGTCACGGCCGCGATCGGCGCGCTCTGGGCGGTGCGCACGCTGACCGGCGTCACCGCGCTGTCGCCGGCGCTCGTCACCCTGGCGGCGCTGGCGACGCTGGCCGCCTTCGGGCTGCTGCTGCTCGCCGCCGGGCGGCGCGTCCTGCTGCCCTGGGGCCGCGGGCGCAGCCTCGATCTCCCGTCGCGCGGCGTGATGCTGCGGCAGCTCGCGGTGACCGTCGCCGACACGGCGATGGCGGCCGGCGCGCTCTGGGTGCTGCTCCCGGCAGGCACCGTCGGCTTCCCCGCCTTCCTGCCGATCTTCGCGGTGGCGCTCGTCCTCGGCATCCTGAGCCACGTCCCGGCCGGTCTCGGGGTCTTCGAGGCGGTGCTCCTCGCCGCGCTCGGCGGCGCGGCGCCGACGGCCGGGATTCTCGCCGCCTTCGCGCTCTACCGGCTGGTCTATCAGGTACTGCCGCTGGCGCTGACCGCGGTAGGGCTCGCGCTCGTCGAGGGCCGGCGGCTCGCGCAGCACGGCCCGGCGGCCGCCGCCCTGCGCGCCGGCGCTGGGCTCGCCCCGCAGGCGCTCGCGGCGCTCGCGCTCGTCCTCGGCGCGATGCTCGTCCTGTCCGCCGTCACGCCCGCGCGCGGGATCGACCTCGAGTGGCTCAACCGCTACCTGCCGCTCGGGCTGATCGAGGGGGCGCATTTCCTCGCCTCCCTGCTCGGGGCGCTGCTGATGATCTCGGCGCGGGGGCTCGCCTTCCGCCTCGACGGCGCCTGGTGGGTCGCGCTCGCCGCGGCCTGCGCGGCGCTGGTGCTGTCGCTGGTCAAGGCGATCGCCATCTACGAGGCCGGCGCGCTCGCGGTCTTCGTGCTGGCGCTGCTTCTCGCGCGGAACGAGTTCGACCGCCGCTCGACGCTGCTCGCGCAACGGCTCGGGCCGCAGTGGCTCGCGGCGGTGGCGGTGGTGCTCGTCGCGGCCTGGGTCATCCTGCGCTTCGTCTTCCGCCACGTCGAGTTCGGCACGGAGAGCTGGCTGCGCTTCGAGATCTCGGCCGAGGCGCCGCGCGGGCTGCGCGCGCTGCTCGGGGCGAGCCTCGTCGCCGGGCTCGCCGCCCTCTGGTCGCTGCTGCGCCCGGCGCGCCGGCCGCTGTCCGGGCCGCTGCCGGAGGAGATCGACCGGGCTGCCGCGATCGTCGGGCGGCAGCCGGTCGCGGCGGCGAACCTGGTCCGCATGGGGGACAAGCGGCTGATCTTCTCCGCCGACGGCCGGGCCTTCGTGATGTACGGGCGCAGCGGCGCCTCCTGGATCGCGCTCTTCGATCCGGTGGGGCCGGTCGATCTCTGGCCCGAGCTCGTCTGGCACTTCGTGGAGACGGCGCGGCGCGAGGGAGGGCGCGCCGCCTTCTACCAGGTTTCGCCGGAGCATCTCGCGCTCTATGCCGACGCCGGCCTGCGGTTCTACAAGCTCGGCGAACAGGCGCGGGTGGATCTCGGCGCCTTCGACCTGAAGGGCGGGGCGCGATCGGGCCAGCGCAACGTGCTGAGCCGCGGCGCGCGCGAGGGGCTGCGGGTCGAGATCGTCCCGCCGGCGGCGGTCCCGCCGCTGCTCGACCGGCTCGGCCGGATCTCGGAGGCCTGGCTGGCCGAGCGCGGCGGCGGCGAGAAGGGCTTCTCGCTCGGCGCCTTCGAGCCGGGCTACGTCGCCTCGCAGCGGGTCGCGCTGCTCCGCCGCGAGGCGGAGATCGTCGCCTTCGCCACGCTGATGACGACGGAGACGGGCGAGGAGGCCGCGATCGATCTGATGCGCCATGTCGGCACAATTCCCAACGTCGGGATGGAGTTCCTCTTCCTGCGGCTCTGCGAGCTGCTGAAGGCCGAGGGCTTCCGCTGGTTCGACCTCGGCATGGCGCCGCTCTCGGGCCTGTCGGCCAGCGAGGCGGCGCCCTTCTGGCACCGGCTCGGGCGGGCGATCTACGAGGAGGGCGTGCCCTCCTACAACTTCAAGGGCCTGCGCAGCTTCAAGAGCAAGCTGCAGCCGGTCTGGCGGCCGCGCTATCTCGCGGTCGCCGGGGGAGCCAGCCCCGCGCTGGTGCTGCTCGATGCCAGGCGGCTCATCGGCCGCGGGCCGAAGGAGTGAGGGCCATGTTCCGCGCCTGCCTCGCCGCCGCCCTGTTCCTGTCCGCCGTCCCGTCCGGGCCGGCGGCCTGCGCCGCCGGCCCCGGCGGTAGCCTCGACGGGGGCCAGATCCCCGATCCGGTCGTCCTCGCGCCCTCCGGGCCGGCAGTCGCGACGGTCGTCCTCTTCTCGGGCGGGGGCGGCTGGTCGGACTCCGATGCCGCGGTGGCGAAGCGGCTTCAGGGGGCGGGCGCGGCGGTGATCGGGATCGACCTTCCCGCCTATCTGGCCGCGCTCGACGGCGAGGGGAAGGACTGCGTCTATCTCGTGGCGGACTTCGAGCGGCTCGGCCATGTCGTCGAACGGCAGAGCGGGGCGACGACCTTTCACGCGCCGATCGTCGCCGGCGGCGGGGCAGGGGGCGCGCTCGCGCTCGACATCCTGGCCCAGACGCCGGCCGACACGCTCGGGGGGGCCGTCGTCGTCGATCCGGCGGCGGGCGCGCCGCTCGCGACGGCGCTCTGCACCTCGGCGGCGCGGCACGAGGGGCCGGCGGGCTCGGCCTATGCGCTGCCGGCCGGGGCGCCGCCGGCGCCGCTCACGCTGGTGCTGACCGATGCGGCGCCGCCCGACGCCGCGGCGCGCGCCGACGCGATGGCGGCGGCCGGGACCGTCTTCGCGCGCAGGACCGCCGCCGGGCCGGCGGCGGCGGCACTCGGGGACGCGCTCCTCGACACGATCGCGCGGCAGGCCGACACCGGCGACGCGCCGGCCATCGTCGAGCTGCCGGCGGCGGCCGCGCACGACACCATGGCGATCATGATCTCCGGCGACGGCGGCTGGCGCGACCTCGACCGGTCGGTCGCCGGCGTGCTGCAGGAGAAGGGGGTGCCGACGGTCGGGCTCGACGCGCTGCGCTGGTTCTGGACCGCGCGCACGCCGGAGGAGACGGCGACCGAGATCGCGCGGCTGATCGAGGTCTATTCCGAACGCTGGAACGTCGGGCACGTCGTGCTGGCGGGCTATTCCTTCGGGGCGGGGGTGCTGCCTGCCGCCTATGCCGAGCTGCCGGCCGAGGCGCGGGAGAAGGTGGTGCAGCTGTCGCTGCTCGCGCCGGCGGTGACGGCCGACTGGCAGATTACCGTGGCGGGCTGGCTGGGATCGGCCTCGTCGGATGCGGCGCCGGTCGGCCCCGCCCTGGCCCGGCTGCCGCCGCCGCTGGTGCAGTGCTTCTACGGCCGGGAGGAGCGCGACAGCGCCTGCCCCGGCATCGCCGCGAGCGGGGCGGAGATCATCGAGACGACGGGCGGGCACCATTTCGACGGCGACTACCGCACGCTGGCCGGGCGCATCCTCGACGGTATCGAGGATCGCCTGGCCGAGCGCCGAGCGGCAGCGGCTCAGTCGTCGCGGAAGGCGCGGGTGAAATAGTCGGCCATCGGCTTCACCACGTAGCTCAGCGCGCTGCGCGAGCCGGTCTGGATGAAGGCCTCGACCGGCATGCCGGGCAGCAGCGTCACATGGGCGAGCCGCTCCGCCTCCTTGGCGTCGAGCTCGACGTCGGCCTTGTAGTAGCGCTGCCCGGTCCTTTCGTCGGAATAGGCGTCGGCCGACACGTCGATGACGCGCCCGCGCAGCTCGGGCGTCGTGCGCTGGTCGAAGGCGGAGAAGCGCAGGAACGCCTCCTGCCCGACGTGCACCTGGTCGATGTGGATGGTGTCGATGTGGGTGCGCACGATGAGCGGCGAGTCCTTCGGCACCACGTACATCACCGGCTCGGCGGCGCGGATCACCGCGCGCACCGTGTCCGCCGAGCTGCCGTAGACCGTGCCCGTGACCGGCGCGCGCAGATAGAGCCGCGCCATCCGGTCGAGGAGCTGCCGGCGCGACTCGCGCGTCTCGATCTCCTGGAACTCGAGCTCGCGCAGCTCGGCGATCGCGTCCTCGCGCGCCTTGGAGACGAGCCGCACCCGCTGGATCTCGATCTCGGCGATCTTGCCGCGGTTCTCGGCGATGTTCGCCTCGACCTGGCCCGCCACGCCCTGGAGCCGCGCCAGCTCGCGCTGCGGGGTCAGCACGCGCGTCACCTCGGTCAGCCCCTTGTCGAGCAGCGTCTGCTGGCCGGTGATCTCGCGCGTCAGCAGCCCGATCTGCTCCTTGGTCGCCGCCTGCAGCGCGACCAGGCCCTCGTTCTGGTTGCCGATCTGGGTCTGCTGCTCGAGGAGCTGGGACTCCTCCTCCTTGCGGCTCTTCAGCCGCGCGGCGAACTGCTGCTGCTGTGCCGCCATCAGCGCCCGGATCTCGGCCGAATCGGCCTGGCGCGAGGTCAGCTCCGCGTCGAAGGTGATGCTGTCGATCTGGTCGCGCTCGGCCTGCAGGCGGCTCTTGCGCGCCAGCATCTCGAACCACTGGCCCTCGACGGTCAGGAGCTGCGGATGCAGATCCTCGCCGTCGAGCTCGATCAGCACGTCGCCCGCCTCGACCTTGTCGCCGTCGCGGGCGTGGATCTCCTTGATGACGCCGCCGGTCGGATGCTGCACCACCTGGCGGTTGCCCTGCACCTCGAGCGCGCCGGCGCCCACCACCGCGCCGGCGATGCGGCTGACCGCGCCCCAGGCGCCGATGCCGAAGACGAGGAGGAAGAGCGTGAAATAGCCGAGCAGCATCAGCCGCTTCAGGCCCCAGCGGTCGCGAACCTGGGCGTTCATCCGTGTGCCTCCTGCGCGCCGATCCGGCCGGCGACCTGGGCGTAGTTGCGCACATGCGCCTTCAGCACCTCGTCACGCGGGCCGAAGGCCTTGGCGGCGCCCCCTTCCATGATGAGGATGGTGTCGCACTCGGCGATGCCGCCCGGGCGGTGGGCCATGATGACCACCGCCTTGCCCTCGGCCTTGGCCTGGCGGATGGCGAAGTTGAGCGCGTCCTGCCCGGTGGCGTCAAGGTTCGAGTTGGGCTCGTCGAGCACCATCAGCACCGGGTCGCCGTAGAAGGCGCGCGCCAGCCCGATGCGCTGCTTCTGCCCGCCCGAGAGCCGGGCGCCGCCGGCCGAGACGCGGGTGTCGTAGCCCTGCGGCAGCTCGAGGATCATCTCGTGCGCGCCCGCCTTCTTCGCCGCCACCACCACCTTGCGCGAGTCGGGCTCCTCGGCCATGCGGGCGATGTTCTCGGCGATGGTGCCGTCGAAGAGCACCACGTCCTGCGGCAGGTAGCCGATGTAGCTGCCGAGCACGTCGGGGTCGTAGTGGGAGAGCGCCGCCCCGTCGAGCCGGATGACGCCGGCGGCCGGCGGCCAGATGCCGGTCAGCGCGCGGGCGAGCGTGGACTTGCCGGCGGCCGAGGGGCCGATCACGCCGAGCGCCTGGCCCGGCTCGATGTGGAAGTCGAGCAGCCGGAGGCTCGGCCTGGTCTGCTCCGGCGGAACCACGGAGAGCTGGCTCACCTCGATGCTGGCGGCGGGGCGGGGCAGGGCGGTCGGCTCGCCGAGCTCGGGGGTGGTGGCGAGGAGCTCGTTGAGGTTCTTCCAGCCGAGCCTCGCCCGCTGCACCAGCGGCCAGCCGCCGATCGCCTGGTCGACCGGCGCCAGCGCGCGCCCGAGCAGGATCGAGCCCGCGATCATCGCGCCGGCGGTCATCTCGCCGCGCAGCACGACGTAGGCGCCGAGGCCGAGGATCGCCGACTGCAGGAAGAAGCGGAAGGACTTGGTCAGGGACGAGAACTGGCTCACCCGGTCGCCGGAGGCGAGCTGGGCGTCGAGCGCCGCCCCGCGCAGCTTCTGCCAGCGCCGCATCACCGCGCCGCGCATGCCGAGCGCCTGCACCATCTCGCTCTGCTGGCGCACCGTCTCGGCGAAATTGTCGCCGACGAGGGTCGAGATGGTCGCCTCGGTCTCGTGCCGCTTGGTGAGGAGCTGGTTGAGCACGGTGACGCCGACGAGGAAGACCATGCCGGCGAGCGCGAGATGCCCGAGGAGCGGGTGGAAGCTGTAGATCACGAAGAGGAAGAAGGGCGCCCAGGGCATGTCGAAGAGGGCGAAGAGCACCGGCGAGCCGGCGAGCCGCTGCACCGCCTCGAGATCCTTGAGGCCGGTGGCCGGCTTCGAGCGCTCGCTCGCCAGCACCGCGCGGCGCAGGCTCGCCTCGAAGACGCGCGAGTCGAGCCGCGCCTGCACGGTCGCGCCGATTCGCGCCGCGACCCGCGCCCGCACGTAGTCGAGCGCGCCCATGATGATGTAGAGCGCGGCGATCAGGATGGTGAGCGCGACCAGCGTCTCGCGCGAGCGGCTCGGAATCACCCGATCGTAGATCTGCAGCATGTAGAGCGGCGCCGTAAGCATCAGGACATTAACGACGGCGCTGAACAGCGCGATGGTCCAGAACAACCCCGAAAGGCCAGTGAAGCCGGCCCCGGGCCCGGATAGTTTCCTCACGCTGTCCCTCCATGGTGCCGGAGCACCGTTAATAGCGTCATCTGGCTGACGGCCCCCTGACGGCGTCGGATTTCCCTCCGGCGTTGCGGGACACGTTCATGCATGCGCGTGTCGCTCGCATGGTTACCGGGCCCTGTAAATGTTTCCTTGATAGCAGAGAAACCGGTCGGCAACTTCCTGCCGGTTCATTGACAAATTGCCATTCTTCGGATCGTGGCCGACTCG
>NZ_CALLYO010000381.1 GCF_937858865.1 uncultured Amaricoccus sp.
GCGGCGGAGCTTGTCGAAGCGCCGCCGGTCCATGTGCGGATGCGCCCGGTCGAGTGCGCGGTGCGGGTCGGCCGCGAGATCGAGGGTAACGCGCGGCGGCTCGGGCAGCCTGACCCCGGGCCACGCGGGCGGCCCGGGCGGCTCGGGCGCGGCGGCGGCCGGCGGACGCGGGGCGGCCCCGGCCGGCTCGGGCCGGGGTCCGGCCTCGCCCGGGGCGGAGCGCGGATGCAGCGGCGTGGCGGTGGCGGCCACCGTCTCCCAGAGCTTGCGGTCCTCGGGCGTGAGGCCGCGGCGCCGGCGGGGCATGACGGGAGGCGGCTCCGGCGGTCAGCCGCCGGTGCCGGTCAGCTGCCAGTTGGGATTGTCCGAGGCCATGTTGCGGGTGAAGGTCCAGACGTCCTTCTGCTGCTTGAGCTCGCCCGGCGCGCCCTCGACGATCCGCCCCTCGGCATCGCGCACCACCGAGGTGAGCTCGCCCACGAAGCGCATGGTGATGTCGCCCTCGTTGGTGGCCGGGTCGAAGCGGGCATCGACCAGCTTCACCTCGCGCACGCCGGCGAAGCTCGCGTCGACGGTGTAGCCCTTGGCCCTGCGCGCCTCGATGGCGGCGGCGAAGGGGTCGTAGACCTCGGGCGAGAGATGGGTGCGCAGCGTGTCGAGATCGCCGTTCTCGTAGGCCATCACGATCATCTCGTAGGCGGCGCGCGCCCCGTGCTGGAAGTCGGCGACGGTGAAGTTGCGGTCGATCCGCTTCATGTCGGCGAGCGCCTTGCCGGTCGGGCTCTCGGGATCGGCGAAATCGGCGATGTCGGGATCGACCGTGCCGCCCTCGATCACGTCGAACGGGCGGTCGCGCGGGCGCGGCGGCAGCGGCGCCGGCGTCTCGGCCGGCTTCTCGAAGCCCTCGCGGGTCCCGAGCACGCTGCGCAGACGGAAGATCAGGAACAGCGCAATACCGGCAAGGATTATGATCTGGATCATCTGCGAGCCCATCGGGGCAGCCCTCTCGATTTTCCGCCCCGGGCGATGGCGGCCCATGGTTGTGGGCCTTATGTAAGGGCTCGGGGGCGGGGAGTCCATGAGACGGCCGCCAAAAGCGGAGGAGCGCATGGCGCTTTGGCTGATTCTGCTGTTCTTCGTGCTGCCGATCATCGAGATCGCGCTCTTCGTCGAGGTCGGCGGCGCGATCGGGCTCCTGCCGACGCTGGCGATCATCTTCCTGACCGCCCTGCTCGGCGTCGCCATCATGCGCTGGCAGGGCCTGCGGGCGCTCGACCGGCTGCGGGCGAGCATGGAGAGCGGCGCCGATCCGGGCTCCGATCCGGTCGGGCCGATGGCGCACGGGGCGCTGATCCTGGTGGCGGGCGGGCTGCTGGTCCTGCCCGGGTTCTTCACCGACTGCGTCGGGCTCCTGCTGCTGCTGCCGCCGGTGCGCAGCTTCCTGATCCGGCGCGGGGCGTCGCGGGTGACGGTGCAGGCGGCGACCTACGTGCGCCGGTCCGGACCCCGGCCGGGCACGCGCCCGCCGCCCGAGACGATCGAGGCGGACTACGAGGTGGTGGAGGAGGCGCCGCCGCCGCGGAACGGCGGCTCGGGCTGGACGCGGCGGCACTGAGCCGCGTTGTGGCGGGCGGGGGCGCGTGCTAGACCGCCCCGCGACCAGAAGACGAAGGGACGAAGACCCATGGCCGACGAGACCAACGGCGCGTCGAACGGCGAGGCGGCCGCAGCGGCGCAGCCCCGGCTGCAGATCCTGACCCAGTACGTGCGCGATCTCTCCTTCGAGAACATCGCCGTGCAGAAGGGTGTGGTGTCGGACGCCAAGCCCGAGATCCGGGTGCAGGTGAACATCGACGCGCAGAAGCGCGGGACCGACCACTACGAGGTAGCGCTGAAGGTCAAGGCGGATTCGAAGGTCGGCGAGGCGCAGGTCTTCATCCTCGAGCTCGACTATGCCGGGCTGTTCCTGATCCAGAACGTGCCGCAGGAGCAGCTGCATCCGCTGCTGATGATCGAGTGCCCGCGGCTGATCTTCCCCTACCTCCGGCGCATCGTCAGCGACGTCACCCGCGACGGCGGCTACCCGCCGCTCAACCTCGACCAGGTCGATTTCCTCGCGCTCTACCGCGCCGAGCTGGCCCGCCGCCAGTCGACCGCCCAGGCCTGAGGCCCGGCCCTCAACCTTTCGTTCACGAAGGTTGCCACCGGGTTGACGCGCGCAGATTCACCCTGACTTAACAATGACTTGTCCGAGTGGGCACGTGCGCCCACCCCGCGCCTCCCGGCTCAATGGTTGTCGCGCGGGATCCCCTTGGTCTGGGCGATGCGCTGGTACTTGACCGCCGGCTCGAGGACGGCGCCGGTCTCGAGCTCGCCGACGATGGCGCGCTGGATCTCCTGCCACGGCGTCTGGTCGGCCGGCCCCTGGTAGCCGCCGGCGGCCAGCAGCCGCTCGCGCCGCCGGCCGAGCTCGTCCGCGTCGACCAGGAGGTCGAGCCGCCCGGCGTTGAGGTCGAGCCGCACCCGGTCGCCGGTCTCGACCAGCGCCAGGCCGCCGTCCGAGGCCGCCTCCGGGCTCGCGTTCAGGATCGAGGGCGAGCCCGAGGTGCCCGACTGCCGCCCGTCGCCGACGCAGACGAGGCTCGAGACACCCCGCTTCAGCAGGTAGTCGGGCGCGCGCATGTTCACCACCTCGGCGGCCCCCGGATAGCCCTTCGGGCCGGCGCCGCGCATGAAGAGGATGGTGTTCTCGTCGATCCCGAGGCCCGGGTCGTCGATGCGGTGATGGTAGTCCTCCGGCCCGTCGAAGACCACGGCCGGCCCCTCGAAGACGTTCGGATGCTCGCGGCTCGAGAGGTAGCGGTCGCGGAACTCCTGGCTGACGACGCTCATCTTCATCACCGCCGAGTGGAAGATGTTGCCCGAGAGCACCCGGAACCCGGCCCGCTCCTTCAGCGGCCGCGAGAAGGGCCGGATCACCTTCTCGTCCATGCTGACCACGCCGCGGTAGCATTCGCCGACCGTCCTGCCGCTCACCGTCATCACGCTCTCGTCGATCAGCCCCTGCTCGATCAGCTGCCCGAAGACCGCCGGCACCCCGCCGGCGTGATAATAGTCCTCGCCGAGATACTCGCCGGCCGGCTGCAGGTTGACGAGCAGCGGGATCTCCTCGCCGTAGGTCTGCCAGTCCTCGATCGCGAGCTCGACCCCGAGGTGGCGGGCGATGGCGTTGAGGTGGATCGGCGCGTTGGTCGAGCCGCCGATCGCCGAATTGACCCGGATCGCGTTGATGAAGGCGCCGCGCGTCATGATGTCGGAGGGCTTGAGGTCCTCCTTCACGATCTCGACCGCGCGCATGCCCGTCCGCCAGGCCATTTCCGCCCGGTCGCGGTAGGGGGCGGGGATGGCGGCGGAGCCGGGGAGCTGCATGCCGAGCGCCTCGGCGAGCGAGTTCATCGTCGTCGCCGTGCCCATGGTGTTGCAGTAGCCGACCGAGGGCGCCGAGGAGGCGACCACGTCGACGAAGCCCTGGTAGTCGATCTCGCCTTTGGCGAGCAGCTCGCGCGCCTTCCAGACGATCGTCCCCGACCCCGTCCGCTCGCCGCGGAACCAGCCGTTCAGCATTGGCCCGACCGAGAGGGCGATCGCCGGGATGTTCACCGTCGCCGCCGCCATCAGCAGTGCTGGCGTCGTCTTGTCGCAGCCGATCGTCAGCACCACCCCGTCGATCGGGTAGCCGTAGAGCAGCTCGACCAGCCCGAGATAGGTCAGGTTGCGGTCGAGCCCCGCGGTCGGGCGCTTGCCGGTCTCCTGGATCGGGTGCACCGGGAACTCGACGGCGATGCCGCCGGCGTCGCGGATCCCCTCGCGCACCCGCTTGGCGAGCTCGAGGTGGTGGCGGTTGCAGGGCGAGAGGTCGGAGCCGGTCTGGGCGATGCCGATGATCGGCTTGCCCGACTGCAGCTCCTCGCGGCTGAGGCCGTAGTTGAGATAGCGCTCGAGATAGAGCGCGGTCATGTCCGGGTTGCCGGGATTGTCGAACCAGGCGCGCGAGCGCAGCGTCGCCGTCTTGGTGGGCTGGTCGGTCAAGTTTTTTTCCTCCCTCAGGCTGGCCCAAGGTATGGAACCGGCGCGGCCGGGTGGCAAGGCGGCTCAGTTGGTCGCGGGCGGCGCGGCGTAGAGCGGCAGCGCCGCCACCCGCCGCTCGATCTCGGCCACGACGGCGGCATACTCAGGACTGCCGATCCCGCCGTAGCGGGCGGTGAAGGCCGCGGCGTCGAGGCCCTCGGCGAGGCCGTCGAGCGAGGGGATCACGTCCGCCTCGCTCTCGATCGCCGCCAGCATGTCCGGCCAGGCCGAAACCGGCGCCGCGAGGAAGGCGGCGGCGAAGCGGATCCCGGCGGCATCCGCCGCCATGTCCTCGAAGCTGAAGCCCTCCCGCTCGGCCGAGTCGAGCAGCTCTTTCAGCTCGCCGACCCCGAAGGCGAAGCGTCCCGAGGTGGTGGCGGCATAGAGCCCGGCCGAGATCACGAAATGCCGTTTCAGGTCGTCGCGCCCGGCCAGCGTCGTCCCGCCGCAGCCGACCGCGTCGAGCGCCTGCCAGCCCGGCTGGATGCCGATCACCTCGCCGAAGGCCGGCGTGCCGCAGGCCAGCGCGAGCGCGTAGAGCGCGCCCCGCATCTCCTCCGGGCCCGCGCCCTCGGCACCGGCGGCGATCCGCACGGCGGCCTCGAGATGGGGCAGCACCGAGCCGTCCCGGGGCAGCTCTCCCCGCCGCGCGGCCTTGCGCAGCTGGCGGATCTCCTCGTCGACGGCGAGGCGCACCCGGTCGCCGGTCCCGTCGATCGCACGCGCCTTCAGCCGGTCGAAGAATGCCGCCCGGGCGGCCGGATCGCCGGCCAGCGTCAGCGAGACCCGTGGTGGAGCCACCTCGATCCGCCCGACGCCGGCGAGGAGCGTGCTGCCGAGACCGTCGCCGAGCGCATGGTCGAGGCCGAGGCGCGCCGCCCAGAGGACCAGCGCCGGCGGCACCGGGAGCCGCCCGACCCGCGCCGAGGCGATCGCGATGCCGCCTTCGGAGGGGGCGAGTTCGCCCGCGAGGTTGAGCCAGTAGCCTTCGGGCATGAGCGGGGCGCCGACGGAGACCGCCAGCCGGACGCCGCCAGCCTCGACCCGCGCCTCGCCCGCGACGCCGGGGGCCACGCGCTGCGCCGCCGCGAGGACGCCGTTGATCTCCTCCTCGTCGGCCGAGAAGCCGGCCACGGCGCCGGCGGCGTTCACCATCAGCCGCAGCCGGTCGATCACGTCGCGGGTCTGCGCCGCCGACCGGGCGTCGGGCGGGCCGGCGTCGCGGACGAGGGGCCGGCGTTCGACGGCGAGCAAGAGAACGACGAGCGGCGCCAGGATCGCCGCCAGCAGCAGGCCGCGGAGGGCGCGCCGCATCACCGGGACGCCGGCAAAGAGACCCCGCGACACGCCTGCCGTGCCGGTCGCGGCGGCCATCGGCACGAGTGTCTTGCGTGCCAGACAGAGGGCAAGCGGCTGAAATTAATCATATAAATCTGAAACTTCATCGAATCTTCACCAAGACTAATGCGCCATCGTCGGTTGACGGCGCCTGCGCAGGGGTTTCTCAGACGAGGACCGGTTCGGCCACCTGCTCGCCCACCTCGAAGACGCGCTTGTAGCGCTCGATCTCAGCCGCCGGGCCGATCGCCTTGGCGGGGTTGTCGGAGAGCTTCACCGTCGGGCGGCCGTTGGCCGAGACCGCCTTGCAGACCAGGCTGAACGGGGCGAGCGCGTCGCCGGACGCCAGCCCGCGGAAGTCGTTGGTGAGCAGCGTCCCCCAGCCGAAGGCCGGCCGCACGCGACCGTGGAAGCGGTGGTAGAGCGATTCGATCCGCTCGACGTCGAGCCCGTCGGAGAAGATGACGAGCTTCTGCCGCGGGTCCTGACCGCGGCTCTCCCACCAGGCGATCGCCGTCTCGGCCCCCTCCTCCGGCACGCCCGAGTCGATGCGGATGCCGGTCCAGGAGGCAAGCCACTCCGGCGCGCGCTCGAGGAAGCCCTTGGTGCCGTAGGTGTCGGGCAGGATGATGCGCAGGTTGCCGTCGTAGTCCTTGTGCCAGTTCTCGAGCACCCGGTAGGGGGCGAGCGCCAGCGCGGCGTCGTCCTCGGCCAGCGCGGCGTAGATCATCGGCAGCTCGTGCGCGTTGGTGCCGATCGCCTCGATGTCGCGGCGCATGGCGATCAGGCAGTTCGAGGAGCCGGAGAACTTGTCGCCGAGACCCTCGATCATCGCCTCGACGCACCAGTCCTGCCAGAGGAAGGAGTGGCGGCGGCGGGTGCCGAAGTCGGAGATGAGCAGGTCGGGCAGCTTCCTCAGCCGCTCGATCTTCTCCCAGAGCAGCGCGGTCGCCCGCGCGTAGAGGACGCGCAGCTCGAACTTGCCCATGGTGGCGAGGACGGCGCGCGAGCGCAGCTCCATCAGGACGGCGAGGGCGGGGATCTCCCACATCATCGCCTCGGGCCAGGAGCCCTCGAAGGTCAGCTCGTACTGGTCCCCTACCCGCTCCAGCCGGTATTCCGGCATCCGGAAGGCGTCGAGCCAGGCCATGAAGTCCGGGCCGAACATCCAGCGCCGGCCGTAGAAGGTGTTGCCGCGCAGCCAGGTCGATTCGGCGCGGCGGAGCCTGAGGCCGCGGATATGGTCGAGCTGCTGGCGCAGTTCCCCCTCGTCGACCAGGCGGGCGAGCGGCACCTTGCTCGAGCGGTTGATGAGGCTGAACTTCACCCTGACGTCGGCATGGCGGCGGTAGACCGTCTGCAGCATCAAGAGCTTGTAGAAGTCGGTGTCGAGCAGCGAGCGGACGATGGGGTCGATCCGCCAGGTGTGGTCGTAGACGCGGGTTGCGATGTCGGTCATGCGAGCTCGTCCGTCCGGGTGATGCGGACCCCGCCCGAGCGCATCTGCCGCATGGCCGCCTCGAGCGAGCCCTCGAGGTCGATGGCGCGGCAGGCGTCCTCGAGCAGCACCACTTCGAAGCCGTGCGCCAGCGCGTCGATCGCCGACCAGGAGACGCAGAAGTCGGTGGCGAGCCCGGCGAGCCAGACCCGCCGCACCCCGCGGTCGTTCAGGTAGCCGGCGAGGCCGGTCGGGGTCTTGTGGTCGTTCTCGTAGAAGGCGGAGTAGCTGTCGATCTCCGGGCGGAAGCCCTTGCGCAGCACGAGGTCGGCCGTCCGGGTCTCGAGGTCAGGGTGGAAGTCGGCGCCGGGCGTGCCCTGGACGCAGTGCACCGGCCAGAGCACCTGCGCCCCGTACGGCATCGCGATGGAGCTGAAGGGCGCCGCACCGGGGTGGTTGGCAGCGAAGGACATATGCTCCGCCGGATGCCAGTCCTGGGTGAGCACGGTGACGGCGAAGCGCGGCGCGATGCGATTGACGAGCGGGACGACGAGGTCGCCTTCGGCGACCGCCAGCGCACCGCCCGGGCAGAAGTCGTTCTGCAGGTCAATGACGATCAGCCCGTCGGCGGAGGTCAGGGGCAAGGGCGCGCTCCGGGTTGTCGGCCGGAAAATGGCTCGGCCGCCGGAGATTGGCAGCGCGCCCCCGTTTTTACAACCGCCTCAGCGGGTGGAGTCAGGCGTCATCCGCGTCATCATCTCGCCGCTCAGCCGGGCGAAGCGCGCCGCGCCTTCGCCGTACTGGTGCACGGCGGTGCGGAAGAAGCGGGCCTGCACCTCGGTCACCTCGCCGATGCTGCGGCAGCCGAGCAGCTCGGCCTGGGTCGCCATGTCCTGGCGGATGCGCTCGGAGAGGAAGTCGGTCAGCTCCTTGCGGACGCGCCCGAAGCCTTCCGCCACGGCCGTGCTGGCGACGCCGGCGGCCGGGATGGCGCGCGCAGCCGCCTGCTCAGCGATCGCCCGGCTCGCTTCGACCTGGGCGGCGAGCCGCTCGTAACTGGCCTCGGCGGCGGCGAGGACGTCGCCCATCCGGGCGCGGGCCTTCTCGCCGGCGACGTCCGCCGCGCTGTTCAGTTCCTTCAGCACCTTGCTCGCGACCGATTCGGCCTCCTTCACCCGTGCGGAGGCGGCGGCGGCGATCTCGGCGAGCGCGGCGTCGCGGGCCTTCAGCGCCGCGCCGGTCTCGGCGGTAATGCGCGCGATCACAGCCTCGGCGTTGGCGAGGCTCGCCGCCAGCGCGGCGTTGGCCTTCTCGGCCTGCGCCAGTACCTCGGCGGCCTGGACCGACGCCGCCTCGGTCGCGCGCGAGACGGCTTCGTCGACGGCAACCTCGGGGCGGACGGGCTCGGGGCGGACGGGCGCCGCCGCTTCGCGGCGCTTCGCGGCGGGGGCGATCTTGGTCTCGGCCATGGGCTTTCATCCTTGGGTTGACGAAACTCGCGGCTCGCCTATCCCGGGCGGCGGGCCGGCGTCAAGCCGCATCGTTGCCGCGTTCAGGACCCCGTGATGCCCCAGCGGTCGAGGGCTGCCTCGTCGTCGGCGCAGGCCGCGACCCAGCGCGCCCCGGCGGCACCGGCCTCCTTCTTCCAGAAGGGGGCGCGCGACTTCAGGTAGTCCATGAGGAACTCGGCCGCCGCGAAGGCCGCGCCGCGGTGGGCGGAGGCGGTGGCGACCATCATGATCTGCGCGCCGGGCGACAGGCGCCCGTAGCGATGGATGATGAGGCAGGCCTGAAGCGGCCAGCGGGAGCGGGCCTCCGCCTCGATCGCCGCGAGCGCCTTCTCGGTCATCCCCGGGTAGTGCTCGAGCTCGAGCGTCTCGAGCCCGCCGGTGTCGCGCACGAGGCCGGTGAAGCTGACGAGGGCGCCGATGTCGCTGCGCCCGGCGCGGATCGCGGCGAGCTCGGCCCCGAGGTCGAAATCCTCGCGCTGGACCCGGGCCGGCATCAGCCGCCCGTCATCGGCGGGAAGAAGGCCACCTCGCGCACGCCGGCGAGCGCCGCGTCGAGATCGGAGAGCTCCTCGTCGAGCGCCACCCGCACCGCCCGGAGGTCGGCGAAGGCGAGCGCATGGCCCTCGTCGCGCGCGCGGAGCTCCTCGACCAGCGCCGCCACGGTCGCGGCCTCCGTTTCCACCGTCTCCTCCGGTGCGCCCACCCGCTCCCGCAGCCAGGCGAAGTAGCGCACGCGCAGCCTCATCGCTTGCGGTCGCGCAGGAAAGGCATCGCCTTCATCAGGTAGTCGTAGCCGGTCAGGATGGTGAGGAGCCCCGCCACCCAGATCAGGATCAGGCCGCCGTTCGAGAGCAGCCACGCCATCCAGTCGTGGAACCAGGCGCTGACCCAGGGGGCATTGTGCCGCCGGTCGTACTCGAAGACCCCGGCGAGCAGCAGCACCGGGATCGCCACCATCTGCGCCGTCGTCTTCCACTTGGCGAGATAGGTGACCGGCAGCTTGCCGGCCTTCGAGCCGAGGAACTCGCGCAGGCCGGAGACGAAGACCTCGCGCAAGAGGATGAAGGCGACGGGCACCAGGATGAGCGCCTTCATCCCCCAGAGCCCGACGATCACGGCGAGCGCGATCACCACCATCGCCTTGTCGGCGATCGGGTCCATCATCCGGCCGAAGTTCGTCTCCTGCTTCCAGGCGCGTGCCAGGCGGCCGTCGACATAGTCGGTCAGCGCCGCCAGGATGAAGAGGAAGAAGGCGATCCAGTCGGCATAGGGCCGGTCGAACGCCGCGAAGGCGAAGGCGACCCCTGGTGCCGCCAGCAGGCGCATGACCGTCAGGATGTTCGGGATCGTCCAGGTCATCGCCTGCATTCGGTTCGAAGGGGCCTCCGCGCCATATACTCTCTCACCGCTCGCCATGGAAGAAGCCGTAGATCGTTTCGGCCAGCGCGTCCGAGATGCCCGGCGCCGCCTTGAGGTCGGCGAGGCTGGCGCGCGTGACCGCCTTGGCCGAGCCGAAGTGGGCGAGAAGCGCCCGCTTGCGCGCCGCGCCGACGCCGGGCACCTCGTCGAGCGGCGTTGCCCGCGTCTGCGCCGCCCGCCGCGTGCGGTGGGCGCCGATGGCGAAACGGTGCGCCTCGTCGCGGAGCCGCTGCACGAAGTAAAGCACTGGGTCGCGGTGGCCGAGCGCCATCGGCGGCTTGCCGGGGCGGTGGAACTCCTCCTTGCCGGCGTCGCGGTCGACGCCCTTGGCGACGCCGACCACCGCCACCTCGTCGATACCGAGCTCCTGCAAGGCCGCGCAGGCCGCCGCCACCTGCCCCGCGCCGCCGTCGATCAGCACGAGGTCGGGCCAGGCGTCCGACTGCCGGTCAGGATCCTCGCGCGCCAGCCGCGCGAAGCGCCGGGTCAAGACCTCGCGCATCATGGCGAAGTCGTCGCCCGGTGTGAGGTCGGCGCCGCGGATGTTGAACTTGCGGTACTGCGACTTCATGAAGCCGTCGCGCCCGGCGACGATCATGCCGCCGACCGCGTTCGTGCCCATGATGTGGCTGTTGTCGTAGACCTCGATCCGCTCCGGCGTCCCGTCGAGGCCGAAGGCCTCGCTCAGCGCCTCGAGCAGCCGCTCCTGGCTGGCGCTCTCGGCCATCCGCCGCGCCAGCGCCTCGCGGGCGTTGCGCGCCGCCTGCTCGACCAGCCCCGCCTTCTCGCCGCGCTGCGGACGCGCGATCGCCACCCGGCGCCCGAGCTTGCCGGAGAGCGCCTCGGCCAAGAGGTCGGCATTGTCCGGCTCGTGGCTGACGAGGATCATTCGCGCCGGGCTCTTGTTGTCGTAGAACTGGCCGAGGAAGCCCTCGAGGATCTCGCCCGGCTCCGCGCCGCCGGTACGCGGGAAATAGGCGCGGTTGCCCCAATTCTGGTGCGCGCGGATGAAGAAGACCTGCACGCAGGCCTGCCCCCCTTCCTGGTGCAGCGCCACCACGTCGGCCTCCGCCACCCCCTCGGGATTGATGCCCTGGTTGGCCTGCACGGCGGTCAGCGCGCGGATGCGGTCACGGATCGCCGCCGCCCGCTCGAACTCCATCGCCCGGCTCGCCTCCGCCATCGCCTGGGCGAGCTGCTCCTGCACCCTGGTCGAGCGTCCGGAGAGGAAGAGCACGGCGTCCTCGACCATCGCCGCATAGTCGGTCTCGGAGATGTAGCCGACGCAGGGGGCGCTGCACCTCTTGATCTGGTAGAGCAGGCAGGGCCGCGTACGCGAGGCGAACATCGCGTCCGAGCAGGAGCGCAGCAGGAAGGCCTTCTGCAGCTGGTTGAGGGTGCGGTTCACGCTCCCGGCCGAGGCGAAGGGCCCGAAGTAGCGGCCGGGCTCCTTGCGGGCGCCGCGGTGCTTCCGGATCTGCGGGAACGGATGGTCGGCGGTGACCTGGATGTTGGGGAAGCTCTTGTCGTCGCGCAGCAGCACGTTGTAGCGCGGCTTCAGCTGCTTGATGAGGTTCTGCTCGAGCAGGAGCGCCTCGGTCTCGCTCTCCGTGGTCAGGAACATCATCGAGCAGGTCGCGGCGATCATTCTCCCTATGCGTGCGTCGTGGCCCATCGGCTTGGCATAGGCGGCCACGCGCTTCCGCAGGCTGCGCGCCTTGCCGACGTAGAGAACCTCGCCCTTCGCATCGAGCATCCGGTAGACGCCGGGCTTGTCGTCGAGCCGCTTCAGGTAGTCGCGGATCACCAGATGGCCGGCGCGCATCGGCCCCCTGGCGATCCCTTCCTCGTCGAAGCCGCCGGCCGCGGGAACCGCGGTCCCGCCGATTATGTCGCTGTCGCCCATGCCTTGATTCTCCCCCGCGCTGCCGGTAACCGCAACCGAAATCAAGCCCGAACCTGTCCACGAGATCTGTGGATAACCATGTGCAAAAACAGGCCCCGCGCCGCGATTCCCCTGCAAAACAGGAGTCTTTTTCGGTTTGGCGATTTTTTGGGCAGATATTCCAACGATCTGAAATCACTCGGCTTTTCCGACGGCCTAGTTTAAATTTATGGAATCATTGACAGAATCAACACGGGTTCGTGACGGCCACTCGGAAGTGGAAAAGTCAAGGCTGAGACCTGCAACCGGACGGCGGAAGACTACTCCACGCCGAGCACATCCGGGGTCTGCCAGGCCAGGTGCTGGCCGCCGTCGATGGCGATGATCTGCCCCGTCAGCCCCGGCGCGTCGAGGATGAAGTCGAGGGCGGCGGCGATCTCGGCCGGCGAGGCGCCGCGGCCGAGGACGGTCGCGGCGCGCTGTGCGGCGAAATGCCGCTCCGACTGGCGCACGCCGCGGAGCGTCGGCCCCGGTCCGATGGCATTGACCCGCACGTCGGGCGCCAACCCCTGCGCCGCCGTCCGCGTCAGCGCCCACAGCCCCATCTTGGCAATCGTATAAGTTGCAAACTCCGGGGTGAGTTTCAGCACCCGCTGGTCGATCATGTTGACGACGGAGGCGCGCGCCAGCGGCTCGCCGTTTTCGTCGCGCGCCGCCTTCGGCGCCTGCGCCGCGAAGGCCTGGATCAGCTCGAACGGCGCGCGCAGGTTCGAGCCGATGTGCCGGTCCCAACTCTCCCAGGTCGCGGTCCGGATGGTGTCGTACTCGAAGATCGACGCGTTGTTGACGAGGACGGTCAGCGGCCGGCCGAGCGCCGCCGCCGCCGCCGGCACCAGCCGTGCGGTCTCCGCCCGGTCGAGCAGGTCCGCCGGCACCACCACCGCCCGCACCCCCGCGCCCGCCGCCTCCGCCGCCAGCGCGTCGGCCGCCTCGCGGCTGGCGTGGCAGTGGATCGCCACGTCCGCCCCGCGCGCGGCCAGTGCGCCGACGAGCGCCGCCCCGAGCCGCTGCGCGCCGCCGGTGACGAGCGCCGCCTCCCTCATCCCGCGCTGCACCCGGGCGTGGTGCAGGGACCCTCCTCCACCACCCAGGCGCCGCAGCCCGGGCATTTCCGCGCCGCCTCCACCGCCCGCCGCCCCGGCGCCTTCGGCAGCCGGAGCTTGCCGACCATCGCCAGCAGCAGGACCACGGCCAGCCCGATCAGCAGGATCCGTCCGATCATCGCGCCGCGAGCCCGTAGCGGTTCCAGAGCGCCGCCGTCTCGACCGCGTCGATCACCTCGTGCACGCCCGGCAGGCCGAGCCGCCGGAAGAGTGGCCGCCGGGGCGCGATGACCGAAAAGCGCACCTTGTCGCCGTAGAGCCGCTGCATCGTCGGCACGAGATGGCCGATGCCGTCGGCGAGCCCGAGCTCGACTCCCTTCTGCCCGACCCAGAACTCCCCGGTGAAGAGGTCGCCGCTCGCGAGCCGCTCGCCCCGGCGCGACTTCACCTGCGCGATGAAGTTGTCGTGGATCTGCGCCTGCAGCCGCTTCAGCCGCTCCACGTCCTCCGCCCGCTCCGGCCGGAACGGGTCGAGCAGGCTCTTGTCCGCCCCCGCCGTATGCACCCGCCGCTCGATGCCGTGCCGGGCGATGAAATCCGGGAAGCCGAAGGAAGCCGAGATCACCCCGATCGAGCCCACGATACTGTTCGGATCGAGATGGATCCGGTCCGCCGCCGTCGCCAGCCAGTAGCCGCCCGAGGCGGCGACGTCCTCGACGAAGGCATGCACCGGCAGCCCCTTCTCGTCCGCCAGCCGGCGGATCCGGGCGGCGATCAGGCTCGACTGCGCGGCGCTGCCCCCCGGCGAGTTGATTGCTAGCGCCACCGCCTTCGGCCTGCGCCGCCGGAAGGCCGCCTCGATCAGCGGCGCGAGCCCGGCATCGGTCAGCGCCGGCGTCCCGAAGCGCGGCCCGGCGCCGATCACGCCCTCGAGCCGCAGCACCGTGACGTGATCGCGCCCGCGGAAGGGCGCGCGGAAGAGATCGAGCGGGTTTTTCATCGCCCCGATGTAGGCGAGCCGGGCGGCCCCGGCAAGGCGCGGCCGGCGGCGCTCAGCCCGGCAGCATCCGCCCGAGCCCCCGGCCGCCGAGCAGGTGCGCATG
>NZ_CALLYO010000382.1 GCF_937858865.1 uncultured Amaricoccus sp.
CCCGCCGCCGAGCTGCACCGGCACCCCGACCGCGGCGAGGATCGCCTCGACCGCGGCCGCGTTCACCGGCCGCCCGGCGAAGGCGCCGTCGAGGTCCACGAGATGCAGCCACCGGCACCCTGCGGCGACGAAGGCCGCGGCCTGCGCCGCCGGATCCTCGCCGAAGACGGTCGCGCTCTCCATCGCCCCGCGGAGCAGGCGCACGCACCGCCCGTCCTTGAGGTCGATCGCCGGGTAGAGGATCATCCGCCGCTCCGCTCCAAGTCGCGCGCCTGATAGCGCGCCGCCGCGGCGAATGCAAAGGAGCGTCGGAAGGCGCCCGGCGGGCGCCGGTCAGCCGGTGACGAACTCGCGCTCCTTCAGCGACGCGGCGAAGCCGTCGAGCGCCGCGCTCACCTCGGCCCAGTGCGCCAGCCCCTTCACCCGCCCGAGCCAGGCCGCGACATTGGGGGTGGCGGCGAAGTCCCAGCGGATGATGTCGCCGAGCGCCACCAGGCCGCCGACGTAGTAGTCGGCGACGGTGATCGCCTCGCCGGTCAGCCAGGCACGCCCGTCGCCGAGCCAGTGGCCGTCGAGCACCTGCAGCCAGAAGCGCGCCTTGTCCCGACCCCACTCCACCACCACCCGGTGCGCTTCGTCGCTCGGCCGCTTGTGGTGCGGGAAGAGCTGCGGATAGCCGAGGTTGTAGCCCCACTCGCGGTAGAAGTTGAAGCTCGCCCAGTGCATCACCTCGTTCACCCTGGCCCGGTCGGCGGGATCGGAGGGCATCTCGGGGAAGCCGTTCTTCTCCGCGAGGTAGATGAGGATCGCCGCGCTCTCGGTCAGCCGGAAGTCGCCGTCCTCGAGCACCGGCACCAGGCGGTTGGGGTTGAGCGTGACGAAGGGCTCCTGATGGTGCGCGCCGCTGAAGAGATCCACCACCTCCTCGTCCACCTTCAGCCCCTTCTCGGCGATGTAGAGCCGCACGATGCGGCTGGTGATCGAGGCGGGGTGCATGTAGAGCTTCATTCCTTCCTCCCTTGTGCTTGTCTTCCGACCTATTTCGACGCGTAGGGGTCCTTCGGGGCGCGGTCGTCGGACAGGCTCTCGCGGTTTCGCGCCGTCAGCCGCTCGATGGCGTCGGCGAGGTGGACCTCGGCGATGGCATAGTCGCCCCGCTCCAGGCGCAGCCGATGCGCCTCCATCAGCACCTGCGCGTGCGTCCAGCCCCAGGGCGGCTCGAAGCGGTAGGCGGCCAGCTCGATCAGCAGCCCGAGCGGGTCCTTGAAGTAGATCGAATCCATGAAGCCGCGGTCCTTCACGCCCGAGTGCTGGATCGCCCGCTCGTCGAGCCGCTCCACCGCCTGGCGGAAGGTCGCCGCGCTGACCGCGAAGGCGAGGTGATGCACGCAGCCGGGCTCGGTCGGCGTGCGCCGCCCGTCGGGCTTGCGGCTCTCGTCGGTGAAGACGGTGATCAGCCGCCCGTCGCCCGGATCGAAGTAGAGATGGCTCTCGCTCGCCCGGTCGAGGTTCGGCTGCTCGAAGACGAAGGGCATGCCGAGCACCCCCTCCCAGAAGTCGATCGAGGTCTGCCGGTCGGCGCCGGTCAGCGTGATGTGATGCACCCCTTGCGTCTGCAGCTTGCGCACGTCCTTCCCCCCTTGCTCTCAGTCCGCCGCCCCCGACCAGTCGACGAGCCTCGACTTGTAGTCGCTGCGGGGAAGGCTCCCCCAGGGCA
>NZ_CALLYO010000383.1 GCF_937858865.1 uncultured Amaricoccus sp.
GCGCTCAGCCCGGCAGCATCCGCCCGAGCCCCCGGCCGCCGAGCAGGTGCGCATGCATGTGCGGCACCTCCTGCACGCCGTCGACGCCCGAATTGGTGATGAGCCGGTAGCCGCCGCCGCCGTCGCCCGGCGCGACGTCGAGCTCGCGGCAGAGCCGCGCCACCACGCGGGTGAAGTCGGTGATCTCCGCCTCGCTCGCCTCGGCGCCGAAATGGTCGAAGTTGACGTAAGCCCCCTTCGGGATCACCAGCACGTGCACCGGGGCCTGCGGACGGATGTCGCGGAAGGCGAGGGTGTGCTCGGTCTCCATCACCGTGGCGTTCGGAATCTCGCCGCGCAGGATGCGGGCGAAGACGTTCTGGTAGTCATACTCGTAAGCCATGCAGGATCCCCCGGGCTGGCGCGGCGGCCAAGGCAACGGCCAAAGCCGCGAATCGTCAACCCCCCGAGATGTTGCGGCCATACGGGGCTTCCCCCTCCATATGCTGAGGAACGTGATTGACAGAAAGCGCCGCATCCCGGACTCTGTCGTCCTGACAACAGGGACCCGCGACCCGCGTGCATTTCACCCGCCTGCGCCTCGTCGGCTTCAAGAGCTTCGTCGACCCCACCGAGCTCGTCATCGCGCCGGGGCTGACCGGCGTCGTGGGGCCGAACGGCTGCGGCAAATCGAACCTGCTCGAAGCGCTGCGCTGGGTCATGGGGGAGAATCGCCCGAGCGTCATGCGCGGCGACGGCATGGAGGACGTGATCTTCAACGGCTCGCGCGCCCGCCCCGCGCGCAACCATGCCGAGGTCACGCTCGCCCTCGACAATTCCGACCGCAGGGCGCCCGCCGGCTTCAACGACGACGACCATCTCGAGATCGTCCGCCGCATCACGCGCGAGGCGGGCTCGGCCTATCGCGCCAACGGCCGCGAGGCGCGCGCCCGCGACGTCGCCATGCTCTTCGCCGACGCCTCGACCGGCTCGCAGTCGCCCTCGCTGGTCCGCCAGGGGCAGATCTCCGAGCTCATCAACGCCCGCCCGCGCGCCCGCCGCCGCATCCTCGAGGAGGCCGCCGGCATCTCCGGCCTCTACCAGCGCCGCCACGAGGCCGAGCTGAAGCTCCGTGCCACCGAGGCCAACCTCGCCCGCGTGGCCGACGTGCTGGAGGCGCTCGACACCCAGCTCGCGAGCCTCGCCCGGCAGGCCCGCCAGGCCCAGCGCTATCGCGAGATCGCCGAGGCGCTGCGTCGGGCCGAGGCGCTGCTGCTCTGGCGCCACTGGCACGACGCCGATGCGAGCCGCGCCGGGACCGCGGCCGCGCTCCTCGCCGCCACTCGCGCCGCCGGCGCCGCCGAGGCCGAGGCCGCTGTTGCCTCCCGCCGCCGCGCGGCCACGGAAGAGGCGCTGCCCGCGCTGCGGGAGGAGGACGCGATCGCCGGCGCGGTGCTGCAGCGCCTCGTCATCGAGCGCGACCGGCTCGACGGCGAGGCCGAGGCTGCCGACCGCGAGGTCAAGGCGCTCGAGGCGCAGATCGGCGAGCTCGAGGCCGACCGAGAGCGCGAGGGCAGCCTTGACGGCGACGCCATCGCCATGACCGCCCGCCTGGGCG
>NZ_CALLYO010000384.1 GCF_937858865.1 uncultured Amaricoccus sp.
CCCGCCCGAAGCCGGTGGCGAAGGCGAAGGGGATCCGCCGCCGGCGCAGCTCCACGGCCAGCTCGTCCACCCGCGCCCCCGCGAGGTTGGCGTCGAGCAGCACCGCATCCGGCAGGACCTCGGCTATCAGCTGCCGTGCGGTCGCGGGATCGGTCGCCGGCCCGATGACCGTCCCGCCCGCCGCGAGGAGCTGCTCCTCGATGTCCATGGCGATGATCGGCTCGTCCTCTACCACCAGGATGCGCAGCCCGCTCAGCGCGAGCGACCCGGCCGCGCCCGCCGGCGCGGCGTCCGGGCTGCGTTCCGATCCGTTCGCCACGGCGTCCTCGGGCAGCGGCAGGCGGATCTCGCAGGCGAGGCCCTCGGGAAGCCGGCGGATTTCCGCGCGGCCGCCGTCCGAGCGGAGCGAGCGCTCGATGAGCAGCGTGCCGAACCCCGGCGTCGCCGCCGGCTCCCGGCGGCCCGTGCCCGACTCGCGCCACTCGATCAGGAGCTCGGGCGGGCCGTCCTGCCGCCGCTCCACCCGCCAGGCGATGGCGAGCCGCCCGGCCGGCTTCGCGAGCGCGCCGTACTTGCGCGCGTTCGTCGCCAGCTCGTGCAGCACCAGCGCGAGCTGCAGCGCGGAGCGCGACTCGAGCACCACCTGCGGCCCGCTCCAGGCGATGCGCGGGTCGTGCGGGCCGAGGTCGACCTGCTCGCGCACCAGATCGCCGAGCCCGGCGCGCTGCCGCTCGCCGCGCACCAGGATGTCGTGGGCGCGGGCCAGCGCCTGCAGCCGGCCGGTGAAGCTCGCGACGAAGGCGCTCGGGCTCGGCTCGACGCGGAGCGACTGCCGCGCGATGGCCTGGATGATGGCGAGCGTGTTCTTGACCCGGTGGTTGAGCTCGCCGAGCAGCAGCTGCTGCATCTCCTCGGCCCGCTTGCGCTCGGTGATGTCGCGGGCGACCTTCGAGGCGCCGACCACCTCGCCCGCGCGGTTGCGGATCGGCGAGACGGTGAGCGAGACGAGGACCCGCCGCCCGTCCTTGCCGACCCGCTCGGTGTCGAAATGCTCGACCCGCTCGCCCCGCCGCAGGCGCGCGAGGATCGCCTCCTCCTCGGTCCGGAGCGCGGGCGGGATGATCCTGGTGATCGGCTGGCCGATCATCTCCTCCGGCTCGTAGCCGAAGATGCGCGTCGCGCTGGCGTTCCAGGAGGTCACCACGCCGGCGAGGGTCTTCGAGATGATCGCATCCTCCGAGGAGGCGACGATGGCGGCGAGCCGCGCCGTGGTGATGTCGTCCGCCGGCTGGCGGTCGTCGAGCGCCTCGGTCTCGAGGAGGACCTCGACCGCCCCGGCGCCGTCGCGGAGCGGGGCGGCGCGCACGCGCAGGCGCAGCCGCCTGCCGTCGGGGCGCGCGGCCAGGGCGGCGAGATCCGCCGGCGCGCCGGTCGCCAGCGCCCGCGCCGCGGCGCTCTCCTCCCAGCGCATCGCCTGACCGTCCGGGTGCCGCAGGCCGAGCGCCTCCCAGCCGTCGACGCCGATCACGGGCCGGTGCCCGAGCAGCGCGGCGAGGGCCTCGTTGACGGCAATGATCCGCCCCTCGGCGTCGGTGGCGCAGAGGGCGACCGGCAGGCTGTCGGCGAGCTCGTTCGGCATTCCGACGCTACGTTTCCGCATGCCCTCCGGTTCCGTTGCGCAAGGGAGACTGGTCGGCCGTTCCTGCTTACCCGCTTCGGCCGGCGGTTGGTAGCCGGCTGGCGGCCGTCCAGTTGCCACTTGAACTCCGCTGCCCCGCGTCGTAACCACTCGCCGCACGTCGGAGTGTAGCGCAGCCTGGTAGCGCACCTGCTTCGGGAGCAGGGGGCCGGAGGTTCGAATCCTCTCACTCCGACCAATTTCGCGACCACGCCGGGGGCCCATGTCGCCACGGATTGATTCGCCCTGGCTCTCCATCGTCGTGCCGCTGAAGAACGAGGCCGGGAACGTCGGCTTCGTGGCCGAGGCGATCGTCGAGGCCTGCGCGCCGCTCGCGCCCTACGAGATCGTCTTCGTCGACGACGGATCCGACGACGACACGGCCGCCGGCGTCCTCGCCCTCGCCGAACGCTTCCCGCAGATCCGCCTCGTCCAGCATCCGGTCAGCGCCGGACAGTCGGCCGCCGTCCACAGCGGAGTCACCCTGGCCCGCGGCAGCGCCGTCTGCACCCTCGACGGCGACGGCCAGAACCCGCCGTCCGAGATCCCGAAGCTCGCCGCCCGCCTCGAGGGCCGGGACTTCCCCGAGGGGGTCGCCCTCGTCGCCGGCCAGCGCATCGGCCGGCAGGACACCGCCTCGAAGCGCCTCGCCTCGCGGGCCGGCAACGCCATCCGCCAGGCGCTGCTGCACGACGACACCCGCGATTCGGGCTGCGGGCTCAAGCTCTTCCGCCGCGACGTCTTCCTCACCCTGCCCTACTTCGACCATATGCACCGCTTCCTGCCGGCGCTCGTCGCCCGCGACGGCTGGAAGACGCTGCACCAGGACGTCGCCCACGCCCCGCGCCACGCCGGCCGCTCCAACTATTCCAACCTCGCGCGCGCGGTCGTCGGCGCCTACGATCTCGTCGGCGTGACCTGGCTGATCCGGCGGCGCAAGAAGGCGCGGCCGAGCGAGGTGACGTCGCCGGTCAATCGGGGAAGCTGACCATGCAGACGCTCTTCGAGATCTTCCGGGTCAACCACTGGGGCGAATTCTGGTGGATCATGGTCGGCTTCCTCGGCCAGGCGCTCTTCTCCATGCGCTTCCTGATCCAGTGGATCATGTCCGAGCGCGCCCGCCGCTCGGTGATGCCCACCGCCTTCTGGTACTTCTCGCTCGCCGGCGGCCTCGTCCTCCTCACCTACGCCATCTACCGCCGCGACCCGGTCTTCATTCTCGGCCAGGGCATGGGCCTCGTCATCTACGTCCGCAACCTCTGGCTGATCCATGGCGCCGACCGCCCTGCCTGAAGGAGGATCGGAAGCCCGGGCCTTCGCCCTCGGCCTGCTCGGCATCGCCCTCGTCACCCTCTGGCGGCTCGCGCTCCTGCCCTTCGACAGCGCCGACCTCTTCGTCGACGACGCGCAATACTGGTTCTGGGGCCAGACCCTCGACTGGGGCTATTATTCCAAGCCCCCGCTCATCGCCTGGATCCTCCGCCTCTCCACCGACCTCGGCAGCGACAGCCGCTTCTTCATCCGCCTGCCGCTCCCGCTCATCCACGCCGCCACCGCGGTTGTCGTCGCGCTGATCGCCCGCCGCCTCTACGGCCCGCGCACCGGCGGCATCGCCGGCTTCGCCTTCGCGACCCTCCCGGCCGTCGCCCTCGGCAGCCTCCTCGTCTCGACCGACACGCCGATGCTCCTCTGCTTCGCGCTGGCGATGCTCGCGCAGCTCCACCTCGCCGAGCGCCGCTCCCGCGGCTGGGCGATCCTCCTCGGTGCCGCGGTCGGCGCCGGCCTCATGGCGAAATACGCCATGGTCTACTTCCCGCTCTCCGCCGCCCTCGCCGCCCTCCTCGTCCCCTCCGCCCGCATCGCCTGGCGCGACGCGGCGCTCGCCGCCCTCGTCGCCCTCGTTGTCGTCGCGCCCAACCTCGTCTGGAACGCGGCCAACCAGTTCGCCACCCTGCACCACACCGCCGACAACGCCGACTGGCGTGGCCCGAGCCTCGACATCGCCGGCCTCGCCGAGTTCCTCGCCGGCCAGTTCGCCGTCGCCGGGCCCGTCTTCTTCGCCGCCTACCTCGCCGGCCTCCGCCTCGGCGATCCGACGCGGGCCTACCTCGCGCTCATGTCGCTCCCCGTCTTCGCCATCGTCTCGGTGCAGGCGCTGGTCTCCGGCGCCAACGCCAACTGGGCCGCCGCCGGCCACCTCGCCGCCCTCGTCCTCGCTGCCGCCGTCCTCGCGCCGCGCCCGCGCCTCCTCGCGCTCGGCTTCGCCATCAACCTCGCCGTCACCCTGGCGCTGCCGGTCGCCGCCGTATTCGCCGACAGCTGGCGCCTGGGCGGCAACCTCGTCCTCCACCGCTACGTCGGCCAGTCGGCGCTCAGCCGCCAGGCCGCCGAGATCGCGCGCGAGAACGGCCTCGACACCCTGGTCAGCGGCAGCCGCGCCATGCTCGCCGACTTCTTCTACACGCTGCGCGACTCCGGCCTCGCCATCTACGCCGAGCCGACCGAGGGCTTCCCGCCGCACCACTATGCCCAGAAGCACCCGCTGCCCCCCGGCGCTGGCGACGTCCTCTTCGTCACCCGCAATCCCGCCGGCCCGGCCTGCCGCACGGCCGTCCCCTTCGCCGAGGTCGCCCGCTGGCGTCCGGCCGAGGGCTACGTCACCGGCGACATCATCGCCTTCCGCGTGCCGCGCGCCTGCTGGTTCCCGGAGGCCTGACGGACCCCGAATTGGCCCTCCACGTCCGCCACCCGAGCCTCATTCTCAGCGCCCAGCCGAACGCCTGGACCTTCTCGATCCTCTTCTTCCTAGAGTCGGTCGCCCGCGCCTCGCTCGTCACCGTGCTGCCGCTCACCGCCTACGCGCTCTTCGGCGGCAAGGAGGCGGTGAGCCTCGCCTATACCCTCGTCTCCCTCGTCGCGCTCGGCTTCACCTTCGCCATCCCCGCCCTCGTCCGCCGGCTCAGCCGCCGCTGGGCCTATACCCTCGGCGCCACCCTTCTCGGCGTCTTCGCGCTCCTCCTCGCGCTCGACGCGCCGCCCGCCCTCGTCCTCGGCATGTTCTGCCGCACCGCCGGGGCGGCGCTCCTCAACGTCACCCTCGCGCTCTACATCATGGACAATATCGGCAAGCGCGAGCTCACCCGCTCCGAGCCGCTGCGCCTCGCCACCGCGACGCTGGCCTGGGGCCTCGCCCCCTATGCCGGCGTCCGGCTGATGCAGGCCTGGGGCCTCTGGGCGCCGGCCGCGCTCAGCCTCGCCGCGGTCCTCATGCTGCTCGCCGCCTTCTGGGCGCTCCGCCTCGCCGAGGGCGGGCCGATCCGCGCCGGCCGCGGCCCGGCGCCGCTCACCCGGCCGCTCGCCGCCATCCGCCGCTTCGTGGCCCAGCCGCGCCTGCGCCTCGCCTGGTCGATCGCCTTCGCCCGCTCGGCCTTCTGGACCACCTTCTTCATCTACGTCCCGATCCTGATGCTCGAGGGCGGCCTCGGGGCCAGCGCCGGCGGGATGGCGGTGGCGGCCGGAAACCTCATGCTGCTCAACAACCTCTTCGCCCGCGGCTGGGCGGAGCGGCATTCGCTGCGCGTCGTGCTCGGCGCCGCGCTCCTCTCCGCCGCCGCCCTGACGCTCGCCGCCGGCCTCCTCGGCCCGGCCCTCCCCGCGGCGGCCGGCGCCACCATGGTCGCCGGCGCCTTCTTCGTCGCGCTCATCGACGGGCTCGGCCCCGTCCCCTTCCTGCGCGCGGTCCGCGCCCACGAGCGCGCGCCGATGACCGCCATCTACCGCACCTACCTCGACGCCTCCGAGCTGCTGCCGCCGCTCGCCTACTTCTTCCTCTTCATGCTCGGCGGCTTCCCCGCCGCCTTCGCCGCCCTCGCCCTCCTCCTCGCCGGCATCGGCCTCCTGACCCTGCGCCACCTGCCGCGCGGGATGTAGACATGCGCTCTCCGCGTGCGTATACACATGAGTATATCCGCAGGGAACAAGCCATGATGGAGTCGAAGGTCCGCAAGGTCGGCAACTCGGCGGTGATGACGCTCACCTCGGAAATGCTGGCGATTCTCGATGTGAAGGAAGGGGATGCGCTCTTCGTCGTCCGCGGCGACGACGGAACGCTCAAGGTGATGGCGCACGATCCCGAGGTCGCGGCGGCACTGGCGGCGGCGGAGATCGTGATGGACGAGAACCGGGACATGCTGGCCGCCCTCGCATGAGCGGTCCGGTCTGGGTGCCGATCCGCGCGATCACCGTCATCCATGACCGCCAGATCTCGCGCCACGGTGGAAGTCCCGGCACGCGCGACCTCGCGCTTCTCGAGATGGGATGCGCCCGCGCCATGGACCTTCACGCCTATGGCCGGCCGTCGCTCGCCGAAATGGCGGCGGCCTATGCCTTCGGCCTCGCGAAGGCGCATGCCTTCGTCGACGGCAACAAGCGCACGGCCTTCGTCACCGCCGTCACCTTCCTGCGCCTGAACGGCTATGCCTTCCGGCCGGGCCCGCACGAGGGCGTCCGCATGATGGAGGGCCTGGCGTCAGGCGATGTCGATGAAGCGGGCTTCGCGGCGTGGCTCGCCGAAGGCATGACGCGCCTTCCCTGAGCTGCCGCCGACTGCCTCGGGCAGCGCCCGCCCCTGTTTACTTTTGCCGGCGAAAGCGCCAGAAGGCCGTCGCGCTTCTGGAGAACGGAAATGGGCTATCGCGTCGTCGTCGTCGGCGCCACGGGGAACGTGGGCCGGGAAATGCTGAACATCCTCGCCGAGCGGGAGTTTCCCGTCGACGAGATCGCGGCGCTCGCCTCGCGAAAGTCGCTCGGCACCGAAGTCTCCTTCGGCGACAGGACGCTCAGGACGCAGGACCTCGACACCTTCGACTTCGCCGGCTGGGATATCGCGCTCTTCGCGATCGGGTCGGACGCGACGAAGAAGTATGCGCCGGTCGCGGCGAAGGCCGGCTGCGTCGTGATCGACAATTCCTCGCTCTACCGCTACGACCCCGAGGTGCCGCTCATCGTGCCCGAGGTCAATCCGGATGCGATCGAGGGCTACGCGAAGAAGAACATCATCGCCAACCCGAACTGCTCGACCGCGCAGATGGTGGTGGCGCTGAAGCCGCTGCACGACCGGGCGCGGATCAGGCGGGTCGTCGTCTCGACCTATCAGTCGGTCAGCGGCTCCGGCAAGGAGGCGATGGACGAGCTCTGGAACCAGACCAAGGGCCTCTACGTCCCCGGGCAGGAGGTCGAGCCCTCGGTCTATCCCAAGCAGATCGCCTTCAACGTCATCCCGCACATCGACAGCTTCATGGAGGACGGCTTCACCCGCGAGGAGTGGAAGATGGTGGCCGAGACCAAGAAGATCGTCGATCCGGCGATCAAGGTCGCCGCCACCTGCGTCCGCGTGCCGGTCTTCGTCGGCCATTCCGAGGCGCTCTCGGTCGAGTTCGAGGATCCGCTCGACGAGGAGGAGGCGCGCGACATCCTGCGCGAGGCGCCGGGCGTGCTCGTCGTCGACAAGCGCGAGCCGGGCGGCTACGTGACGCCGATCGAGTCGGTCGGCGAGTATGCCACCTACGTCAGCCGCATCCGCACCGACCCGACGGTCGAGAACGGGCTGATGCTCTGGGTCGTCTCCGACAACCTGCGCAAGGGCGCCGCCCTCAACGCCGTGCAGATCGCCGAGCTGCTCGGCCGCCGGATCCTGAAGAAGGGCTGACCCCGCCGGCGGCCGCGAAATGCGGATTTCGCGCGCGAAACTATAGGTAACTCGCTGATAATTCAGCGAGACTCTTTCCTAATTCTTCGTGAACGGCCGTGACGCCCCTTTTTCACGGCCGCGGCGTGTCGTGCGGCGGGACGGCCTTGAGATAGGCGGCGATCGCCTGCCGGTCCTCGCCGGCGATCATCGCGAGGTTCTCCTGCACCGCGACCATCGAGCCGCCGACCGAGTCGAAGTCGGGCAGGAAGCCGGTCTCGAAGAAGTAGACGATGTCCGCCGCCGACCAGTCGCCGATCCCGCCGGCGCCGCCGGTGATGTTCGGGATACGCCCCTCGCCCTCCGCCGCCGGCGCGCCGGCCAGCCAGAGCGAGGTGTCGAGCGCGCCGCCGAAGTTCCGCGGCGTGTGGCACTCGCCGCAGTGGCCCGGCCCCTCGACCAGATACTGCCCGCGGGAGACCGCCGGGCCCTGCTCGCCGAGATCGACCGCCGGCGCGTCGCTCAGGAAGGCGAGCTTCCAGAGACCGAGCCCGCGGCGGAAGCCGAAGGGAAAGCGCAGGTCGTGGTCCGGCGCCCGGCCGGCGACGGCCGGCAGCGTGGCGAGGAAGGCCCTGAGGTCGGCGACGTCCGCCGGCTGCATGCGGATGTAGGAGGCATAGGGGAAGGCGGGATAATAGTGCCGCCCGTCCGGCGAGACCCCGCGCAGCATCGCGTTGGCGAGGTCCGCCGTCGTCCAGGCGCCGATCCCGTCCGCCGGGTCGTTGGAGATGTTCGGCACCACGAAGTCGCCGAAGTCGGTCTTCAGCACCTGCCCGCCGCCGAGCTTCAGCCGCTCCTCGCCCTTCGCCTTTGCCGCCGCATGGCAGGAGGCGCAGCCGCCGATCCAGAAGACCGCCTCGCCGCGCGCCGCGTCCCCCGCCGGCAGGGCGGCAAGATCCGCCGGCGCGAGGCCGCGCGGCAGGGTCAGGAGCCAGAAGACCCCGCCGCCCAGCAGCGCGATGATGAGCCAGCCGAGGAGCCGCCGCATCCCGCGGCCTCAGTCCTGCAGCCGGAAGTCCTCGTGGCAGGACTTGCAGTTGCCGAGCACCGGCTGAACCGCGGCCGCGAAGGCCGCCTTGTCGGCCGGCCCGTCCTTGCCGGACGCCTGCCGCGCCGCCGCCGCGTCGGCCGAATACTTGTCGAGCGCGGCCTGGAACGCCGCCGGATCCTCCCAGATCTTCGGCGAGGCATGCGTCCGGGCCGGGTCGTTGCTTCCCTCCGGGAAGAAGCTGCCGTAGGCGTGGGCGGTCGCCGAGAGCGCCTCGATGACCGCCTTGCCGATCACCGGGCTGTAGGCGAGCTCGTCCTTCATCACCGCGCCGGCCAGCGCCGCCGCCGCGCCGTTGTTGTCCATCAGCGCCTGGCGGACGGCGATCGGATCATCTGCGGCGAAGGCAGCCGTGGTCAGCGTGAGTCCGCCGAGCAGAATGGCCAGTCCTCTCACGTGGAGTCCTCCTCTGGGTTCCGGGGAAGCGGGAGCGATCTAAGCATCGCGTCCGGGACCGGCCGCATCAACTCTGCTTGAGGCGCCGCCCCTCATGCCCCTAGGCTCGGCGCAGGACTCGCGCGGAGGTCCCCTTGTCAGGGCTCGCCCAGCATCTCGCCTCGCTGATCTCCGAGTACGGCATTGCCGCCCTCTTCGGCTCGGTCATGTTCGAGTCGCTCGGGGCGCCGCTTCCCGGCGAGTCGGCGGTGATCCTCGCCTCGACCGCCGCGGCCGAGGGGAAGCTGAACATCTACGCCGTGCTCGCGGCGGCCTTCCTCGCCGCCGTGGCCGGGGACAACGTCGGCTACCTGCTCGGGCGCAAGCTCGGGCGGCCGGTCATCACCCGCTACGGGGCACGCTTCGGCCTCACCGATGCGGCCTTCGACAAGGTCGAGGCGGTCGCGCACCGGCACGGGCCGCTGATGGTCGTCGTCGCCCGCTTCGTGGTGGTGTTGCGGCAGCTGAACGGCATCGTCGCCGGGACGACCGGGATGCGCTGGCCGGTCTTCGTCCTCGCCAACGCGGCCGGGGCGGCGCTCTGGGTCCTGGTCTGGGGCACGCTCGCGTACCGGTTCGGCAAGTCGGTCGACGTGGTGCCCTTCGTCTGGCACCACCTCAGCGCGGTCATGGCGGTCGCGGTGCCGCTCATGATCCTGGCGCTCGTCGCCCTCCACTTCCGCGCGCGGCCGGGCTGAGTCGATGTGCGATCCGGGCGATCGCTTCGCTGCCTCTTGCACGGCCCCACTCTCACCGCAGGGCCGCGGAAAAGCCATAAGACAAGGCAGGCGCAGGCCGTGCGGGGCGCACGGCCGGGGCAGCGGTGACGCTCGGGCCAAGACCCGGATACGACTGGATAATCCGGACCGCGTATCAGGCCTGCGGGACGGCGGGCCCGCCGGAGGAGACGCCGACCTGCGCCGGCCGCAGCAGCCGGTCGCCGATGGTGAAGCCCTCGCTCATCGTCTGGATGATGTCGCCGGCCCTGGTGCCGGGCACCGGCGCCTCGAACATCGCATGGTGCAGCTTCGGGTCGAAGCGGTCGCCGGCCTGCGGGCTGATCTTCTCGATCTTGTTGCGGGCGAGCGCGTTCAGCAGCTCGCGCTGGGTGAGCTCGATGCCCTCGACGAGCCCCGGTGCGGCGGCCCGCACCTGCTCCGAGACATGCTCGAGCGCCCGGTTGAAGTTATCGTGCACCGACAGGAGGTCGCGCGCGAGCCGGGTCGCGCCGTAGAGCTCCGCGTCGCGCCGGTCGCGCTCGGCGCGCTTGCGCACGTTCTCGGAGTCGGCGAGCGCGCGCAGCAGGCGATCCTTGAGGTCGGCGACTTCCGCGCGGAGCGCCGCGGCCTCGTCCTGCTCGGCGGCCTCGGCCGTGATTTCCGCCTCGAGCTCGGCCAGCTCCTCCGGATCGTCCAGGAAGATTTCCTCGTTCTCCATCAGATCGTGCCGATTCTTGTGCTTCGCCATCTCGTCCATTCGTCCTCTACCCCTGGCTCCGCCGGGACACCATCCGGCCGACCAGCTGCGCGGTATAGTCGACGATCGGCACGATCCGGCCGTAGTTGAGCCGGGTCGGACCAATCACGCCGACCGCGCCGATGATCTTGCGGTCCGCACTCATATAGGGAGACACGACGAGAGAGGAACCCGAAAGTGAGAAAAGCTTGTTCTCCGAGCCGATGAAGACGCGCACCCCCTCGCCGCCCTCGGTCAGGTCGAGCAGCTGCACCAGGTCGCGCTTGCGCTCGAGGTCGTCGAAGAGCTCGCGGATGCGCTCGAGCTGCGCCGCGTCGTCGGTGCCCTCGATGAGGTTGGCCCGGCCGTGCACGATCAGCCGGTCGCGCTCGCCCGGCTCGCCGGACCAGAGCGCGACGCCGGCCTCGACCAGCTCGCGCGAGCGGGCGTCGAGCTCGCTGCGCCGGCGGGCGACCTCGGCGGCGACCACGCTGCGCATCTCGGCGAGCGTGCGCCCCTGGAGGATGGTGTTGAGGAAGTTCGCCGCCGCCCGCATCGCCGAGGGGGTGAGCCCGACCGGCGGCACGAAGAGCCGGTTCTCCACCTGTCCGTCGGCGGTGACAAGGACGACGAGCGCCCGGTCGGGGCCGATCGAGACGAACTCGATGTGGCGGATCGGCGCGGCGGTGGTCTTGGGCGCGAGGACGAGGCTCGCGCCGCGGGTGAGGCCGGAGAGGATGTCGCCGGCGCGGTCGAGGAGCGTGGTGAGATCGGCCTCATTGCCGCCGAGCGAGCGCTCGATCTCGCTGCGCTCGGTGCCGGAGACGTCGCCGACCTCGAGGATGCCGTCGACGAAGAGGCGCAGGCCGAGCTGGGTCGGAATGCGGCCGGCGGAGACATGCGGCGAATCGAGCAGGCCGAGCTGCTCGAGATCCTGCATCACGTTGCGGATGGTGGCGGCGGACACCCCCTCGCTGACCGAGCGGGCGAGCGTGCGCGAGCCGACCGGCTCGCCGGTCTCGAGGTAGGTCTCGACCAGCCGGCGGAAGACCTCGCGGCTGCGCTCGTTCAACTCGCTGAGGGTCGGGCCACGGGTGCTCACGAGGAGCGAGAGTAGCGGGCGCTGCGCACCGGTCAATTCCGCCCGCGCGCTGGACGGCGGCAGGCGGGCGGAGTAAGGGCGGCGCCGGGACGAACGAGGAGAGATGCATGCGCCCTTCCGGCCGCGCCGCCGACCAGCTGCGATCCGTGACCATCGAGACCGGCGTCAGCCGGCATGCCGAGGGCTCGTGCCTGATCCGCATGGGCGACACGCATGTGCTCTGCACGGCCAGCATCGAGGAATCGGTGCCGCCCTTCCTGCGCAAGACCGGTCTCGGCTGGGTGACGGCCGAGTACGGGATGCTGCCGCGCTCGACCACCACCCGGACGCGGCGCGAGGCCTCGGCCGGGCGGCCGTCGGGCCGCACGCAGGAGATCCAGCGGCTGATCGGCCGCTCGCTCCGGGCGGGCATCGACCGGGTGGCGCTCGGCGAGCGGCAGATCACCGTCGACTGCGACGTGCTGCAGGCCGACGGCGGCACGCGCTGCGCGTCGATCACCGGCGGCTGGATCGCGCTCAGGCTGGCGGTCAACCGGCTTCTCGCGGCGGGGACGGTCAAGAGCGACCCGCTCCTCGCCCATGTCGCCGCGGTCAGCTGTGGCATCTACGGCGGCCAGCCGATCCTCGATCTCGACTATGCCGAGGACAGCGCTGCCGGCACCGATGCGAACTTCGTGATGACCGGCGATCTCGGGCTCATCGAGGTGCAGGGCAGCGCCGAGGGCGCGACCTTCACCCGGGCGGAGCTCGAGACGCTGATGGACCTGGCCGAGAAGGGCGCGGCCGAGCTCGTCGCCCGCCAGCGGGCGGCGGTGGCGTGACGCGGCGTCTCGGCGGCGGGCGGCTGGTGGTGGCCACCCACAACCGCGGCAAGCTGGCCGAGATCCGGGCGCTGCTCGCGCCCTTTCCGGTCGAGGTCGTTGCGGCCGCCGACCTCGGCCTGCCCGAGCCGGCGGAGACCGAGGAGACGTTCGTCGGCAACGCGCGGATCAAGGCGCATGCCGCGGCGGGGGCGAGCGGCCTGCCGGCGCTCGCCGACGATTCCGGCATCGAGGTCGATGCGCTCGGGGGGGCGCCGGGCGTGCATACCGCGGACTGGGCCGAGCTGCCGGGCGGGGGGCGCGACTTCGTGCAGGCGATGCGCCGCACCTGGGACGAGCTGGAGCGGACGGGCGCGGCGGCGCCGCGCACGGCGCGCTTCCGCTGCACGCTGGTCCTCGCCTGGCCGGACGGGCACGACGAGGTCTTCGAGGGGGCGGTCGAGGGGCAGTGCGTCTGGCCGATGCGCGGCGAGCGGGGCCACGGCTACGATCCGATGTTCCAGCCCGACGGGCGGGCGCTGACCTTCGGCGAGATGGATCCGGCGGAGAAGAACCGCATGAGCCACCGGGCGGTGGCCTTCGGGCGGCTCGTCGCGGGCTGCTTTGCCTGACGGCGGCCGCGCGGCGGAGGACTGGCGGGCCGGGGGCTTCGGCGTCTATGTCCACTGGCCGTTCTGCGCCGCGAAATGTCCCTACTGCGACTTCAACAGCCACGTGCGCGG
>NZ_CALLYO010000385.1 GCF_937858865.1 uncultured Amaricoccus sp.
AGGGCCGCCTTGTCGCCCCTGCCCCCCGCCCTGTCAAGGCAGCGGCCCGGCGGGCTCCTCTCACGTTCTCGGGGTGAATGATCCCGTGCCGTCGCGCGCGCACCGCGCGACTCCGCGTCAACCTCCGGTCACGGCCGCAAATCGTATGGCCGCTTTCCAGCCTCCTTCCAGCCGCTTTCCAGTCCGCCCAAGTCGCTGTTAACACGAACGGAATTCCCCTCGAGACCGATCCGACCCGCCGGCCTACTCGGGCAGCGCCTCGATCACCACCACGGCCATCGCCCAGGGATGATCGTCGGTCAGGGTAAGATGGACCCGCGCCCGGTGGCCGGGCGGCGTCATGCCGGCGAGGCGCTCCGCAGCCCAGCCGGCGAGGCTCAGCGTCGGCTGCCCGGTCGGCAGGTTCACGACCCCCATGTCCTTCCACCTGATCCCCATGCGCAGCCCGGTGCCGAGCGCCTTGGAACAGGCCTCCTTCGCCGCCCAGCGCTTGGCATAGGTCGCCACGCGCTCGGCCCGCCGCTCGGCCAGCGCCTGCTCGATCGGGGTGTAGACCCGGTCGAGGAAGCGCGCGCCGAAGCGATCGATCGTCCGGCCGATCCGCTCGATGTTGGCGAGGTCGGAGCCAATCCCGATGATGATGCGCCTGCCCTCCCTCCCGCGGGTCGCCGAGCGATAGCATGCCGCGCCCGCTTGTCCAGCCGCCGGAGGTCGGGGGACCAGCCGGCGATTGCAACCGGCGCGAGATTTCGGCATTGCACGCATGCCCGCGTGCGGGCGTCCACGCAGCCCGGAGAAACCGATGATCCAGGAAATCGAACACCGCATCCGCGAACGCGCCCATCAGATCTGGGAGAGCGAGGGCCGCCCCTCCGGCCGGGCGGACGCGCATTGGAGCATGGCGAGCGCCGAGATCGCCGCCGCCGGGCAGGCGGACGCCGCGCCGAAGCCGGCCGCGAAGCCCCGCGTGCGCAAGGCCGCCGCGGCCGAGGTGACTGCCGCCAGGGCGCCGCGTCCCAAGACCACCCGCAAGCCCCCGCTCACCTGAGCTCAGCCCGCGCCGTCGCCGGCGGCGTCACGCTCGGCGTGGCGCCGGTGCGGCTGCCCGAGCCGCCGCGCGCGCCGGCGGGCCTGATAGGCGCCGACGATCGCGCGCACCAGGAAGTAGAAGAGGAGCGAGCAGACGAGCCCCGGCAGCAGGCCGCCGACGAAATAGGGCAGGATCACGTCGCTCCAGATCACGGTGACGTTGTTCCACTCGCTCTCGCCGATGCCGAAGAGGCTGAGGAAGGTCCGCCAGACACCGCGGGCGGCGAGGCCGAGCGCCATGTCGATGCGCTCGAAGTCGCGCCCGAGGAAGCCGCCGCCCAGTATCGCCCGCCCGAGCGACATCGAGATCCAGGAGATGAAGGGCAGCGTGAGGGGGTTGCCGACGAACTGCCCGATCACGCTCGCGAGCACGTTGCCGCGCAGCAGCCAGGCCAGCCCCATCGAGCCGAAGAGGTGCAGCCCGAAGAAGGGGGTGAAGGACATCATCACGCCGCAGGAGAAGCCGAGCGCGATCCGGTGCGGCGTGTCGGGGATGCGCCGCACCCGGTGACCGACATACTCGATCCCGCGCCGCCACCCCCGCCGCGGCAGGAGCTGCCGCACCCGGCCGCGGAGCGTGAGCTTGTCGCGTCGCTTGAAGACCATGGCGAAGCTCCGGGCAGCGGAGGAGCGTCAGCCGCGCTCGGGTTCCGTCCGCTTCGCCACCGCCTGCGCCTGGCGGAAGCGGGCGACCTGGGCCACGTCGGAGTCGGCGTCGATCGCGGTCAGCACGTGGGTGAGATGCTCCATGTCGCGCACCTCGATGTCGATGACCATGCGGAAGAAGTCTGGCTTGCGGTCGGTGAAGACGATGTCGGTGATGTTGGCGCGCTGCTCGCCGATCAGCGTGCAGATGCGCCCGAGGACGCCGGAGTCGTTCGCCATCGTCACCTCGATGCGCACCACATGGTCGGCGCGCGCCTGGCCCTCGGACCAGCGCAGGTCGATCCAGCGGTCCGGCTCGTCCTCGTAGGCGCCAAGCTCGGCGCAGTCGATGGCGTGGATCACCACGCCCTTGCCGCGCACGGCGATGCCGACGATCCGCTCGCCGGGAATCGGGTTGCAGCAGGGCGCCGGCCGCGCGACCTGGCCGGTGTTGAGCCCAATCACCACCGGCGCGGTGTCGCTCGAGGCGCGCGGCAGCGCCGCATCGCGCAATAGCTCGGGATAGAGCGTAGCGACGAGCTCCTTGCCGGTCATCTCCGCCGCGCCGAGCCTCGCCAGCACGTCGTCCGCCTCCTCGAGCCCGAGCCGCCGCGCCGCCGCCTCGAGCGCCTTGTCGGTCGCCTTCTTGCCGACCCGCTCCAGCGCCACCCGCGCGATCTCGCGCCCGAGCCTGACCTGGGTCGCGCGCTGCTCGCTGCGGAGCGAGCGACGGATTGCCGCCTTGGCGCGGCCGGTCACCACCATGTCCTCCCAGGAGGGCTGCGGCCGCTGCCCCTCGGCGCGGATGATCGTCACCGACTGGCCGTTGCGGAGCTTGGTCCAGAGCGGCACCCGCTGCCCGTCCACCTTGGCGCCGACGCAGCTGTCGCCGATGCGGGTGTGGATCGCATAGGCGAAGTCGATCGGCGTCGCCCCGCGCGGCAGCTTCACCACCTCGCCCTTGGGCGTGAAGCAGAAGACCTGGTCGGTGAACATCTCGAGCTTCACATGCTCGAGGAACTCCTCGTCTTCCTGCCCCTCGAAGCGCTCGGTGATCGCGCGCAGCCAGCGGAACGGATCAACGGCAAAGGGATTCTCGAACCGCTCGCCGTCCCTGTAGGACCAGTGCGCCGCGACGCCGGTCTCTGCGACCGCATGCATCTCCTGGGTGCGGATCTGCACCTCGACCCGCTTGCCGTCGCGGCCCGAGACGGTGGTGTGGATCGAGCGGTAGCCGTTCGACTTCGGCTGGCTGATATAGTCCTTGAACCGCCCCGGCACCGCCCGCCAGCGCTGATGCACCGCCCCGAGCGCGGTGTAGCAGTCCCCGACCGAGTGGGTGATGATGCGGAAGCCGTAGATGTCGGAGAGCCGGTGGAAGCCCTCCTTCTTCTCCTCCATCTTGCGCCAGATGGAATAGGGCTTCTTCTCCCGCCCGAAGACCTCAGCCTCGACGCCCGCCTGGGTCAGCACGGTGCGGATGTCGTCGGTGATCTTGGCGATGACGTCGCCCGTCTCGCGGCGGAGCGTCAGGAAGCGACGGATGATCGAGTTGCGCGCCTCGGGGTTCAGCACCCGGAAGCCGAGATCCTCGAGCTCCTCGCGCATCCACTGCATGCCCATCCGCCCGGCGAGCGGGGCATAGATGTCCATCGTCTCGCGCGCCTTGCGCTGCTGCTTCTCGAGCGGCAGGTGGCGGATGGTGCGCATGTTGTGCAGCCGGTCGGCCAGCTTGACGAGAAGGACGCGGGGGTCCTTCGACATCGCCATGAGGAGCTTGCGGAAATTCTCCGCCTGCTCGTTCTCGACCGAGGAGAGTTCCAGGTTGGTGAGCTTGGTCACCCCGTCGACCAGCTGCGCCACCTCCTCGCCGAAGCGTAGCGCGACCTCGGAATAGGTCGAGAGCGTATCCTCGATCGTGTCGTGCAACAGCGCGGTGATGATCGTCGCGTCGTCGAGCTTCTGCTCGGCGAGCAGCATCGCCACGGCGACCGGATGGCTGAAGTAGGGCTCGCCGCTCTGCCGGCGCTGCCCCGCGTGCATCTTGCGCGCATAGTCGTAGGCGGCCTCGATCAGGCCGGCATCCGACTGCGGGTTGTAGGAGCGGACGAGCGCCGTCAGCGTCTCGACCGGAATCACGCCGTCGGCCCCCGGTTCCCGGGGCGCCGCCTGCGGGTCCGGAGCGAGATCGCCGGTCAGTTTTCGCCCTGTGCTTCCATCAGGGCCCGGAGCAGGCGCTCCTCGGACATGTCGTCCTCCGCCGGCGCATCGCTGTTGCCGGTCAGGAGCGTCATGACATCTTCCTCGGGCTCGTCCACCTCGATCTGACGCTGGAAGCTCTCGATGGCCGACTCCCTGAGATGCTCCGCCGTGAGGGTCTCGTCGGCGATCTCGCGCAGGGCCACGACCGGGTTCTTGTCGTTGTCGCGTTCGATGGTGAGCGGCGCGCCGGAGGCGAGCTGACGGGCGCGATGCGCGGCGAGCATGACCAGCTCGAAGCGGTTCGGCACCTTGTCGACGCAGTCTTCGACGGTTACGCGGGCCATACGGCGACTCCGGAACGTTTATGGAAGGGCTTGTATCTAGTCCCCGCTGCCGAAGAAGGCAAGCCCGGGTGCGGGCAAGCCGCCGCCATCCGGCAACGAATCCTTCCCAATGCGGCCCGCGGCCCGCAGAATGCCGGCAGTTCCTTTGGAGGCGACCATGCGTCATGCCGTGCTGCCGGGCCTCGCCTGCGCCGCCCTTCTCCTCGTCTCTCCCGCGGCGGCCGAGGCCACACCCGAGCAGGCCGCGCGGGTGCAGGCGGCCATCGACGGCTGGCTGGCCGAGCGCGGCCCGGCCGAGAAGGTGACCGGCATCGCCGCCTACGTCAGCTTCGCGAGTGTCGGCCCGGGCCCCGGCCCCGGCATCGAGGCCTTCGCCGGTCGCACCGGCCGCGGCCCGGACGACCCGCCGGTCGGCCGCGACACCCTCTTCGCCATGGGCAGCACGTCGAAGTCCTTCGCCGCCGCCATCCTGCTCAAGCTAGAGGCCGAGGGCCTGCTCTCGATCGACGACACCCTGGGCAAGTGGCTGCCGCAGTATCCCGCCTGGAGCGACGTCAGCATCCGGCGCCTGCTCGACATGACGAGCGGCATCCCCAACTATACCGAGACCGAGGCGATGTCGCGCATCTGGGTCGAGGACCCGAGCCGCAACCTGACCGCCGAGGAGCTCATCGCCCTCGTCTATCCGACCGGCCACGACGATCCGCCCGCCACCACCGGCTACCATTATTCCAACACCAACTACATCCTCGCCGCGCTGGTCGCCGCCAAGGCCGCGAACCGCCCCTACCCGCAGCTGGTCGAGGAGGTGATCCTCGGGCCGCAGGGCCTGCACGCCACCTTCTACGACCCCGGCACCTATCCGCCCGAGCTCGTGGCGCGCATGGCGCACGGCTACTTCGAGAACCCCGCCTGCGCCGAGCTCCAGCCGGACTGCACCCAGTCCTGGAACGCGCCCCTCATCGGCCGCGACGTGCGCGACAACAGCAGCTCCTGGGCGCAGGCAGCCGGCGGCGCCATCGCCACCGCCCGCGACGTCGACGGATGGATGCGCGCCGTCTTCGGGGGCAAGGTGGTGCCGCCGGAACAGCAGGCGGAGTGGCTGGGCCTCGTCTCCACCCGCACCGGCGCGGCCATCACCGACGTCTCGCCCGCCGACCCGCAGGGCTTCGCCCTCGGCCTCGTCAAGGGCACCATGGCGCCCTACGGCGACGTCTGGTTCTACCAGGGCGAAACCCTCGGCTTCCGCACCCTCTACGTCTGGTTCGAGGCCGACGACATCCTCGTCACCGTCCAGACCAACAGCCAGCCCGCCGACGACGAGAACCGCCTCCAGGACGCGGTGATCGCGATCTACGATGCCGTGAAGCCCGCCCCCTAGAGCCGCTCCATCCCGTCGAGCGCGCCCGCCGGCAGCGCCGCCAGCATCTCCGCGACCGTCCGCCCGAGGAGCGGATGCCGCCAGCCGGGCGCGACCTCGGCGAGCGGCGCCAGAACGAAGCCCCGCTCCTGCATCCGCGGATGCGGCAGGATCAGCTCCGGCGGCGCCTCCATCCGCGCCGCCCCCGCACGCGCCATCCAGGCCCGCACGGTCGCGGCGTCCGGCAGCACGCTCTCGCCGCTCGCCAGCAGGTCGAGATCGCACGTCCGCGGCCCCCAGCGGTCCCCGCGCCGCCGCCCGAGCGCCGCCTCGACCGCATGCAGCCGCGCCAGCACCTCGCCCGGCGGCAGCGCCGCCTCGAGCACGGCGCCGCCGTTCACATAGTCCGGGCCCGAGCCGGCCGGGTGGGCGAGCGTTCGCCACCAGCCGCTCCGCGCCACCGCCGGCAGCCCCGCCGCCGCGAGCGCCGCAAGCGCCGCCTCGAGCGTCACGCGGGGTCCGCCAAGCGGCGAGGAGACATTCGCCCCCAGCGCGATCAGATGCATCCGCGGGTCCGCCCGGGCATGTAAACGGGCTTTGACAGGCTCCCGCACCGCTCTATAACCGCTTCAAACCGGTCGAAATTTGATTGTCCCGGTCTGCCTTTCGGATTGGTCTGCAGGAGGTTTCCAATCATGTTTTACCGCGACGAGCGGCTGGCTCTCTTCATTGACGGCGCCAATCTCTATGCCGCCGCGCGCGCCCTGGGGTTCGACATCGACTACAAGCTCCTCCGCACCGAGTTCATGCGCCGCGGCAAGCTCTTGCGCGCCTTCTACTACACCGCGCTGCTCGAGTCGGAAGAATACTCGCCCATCCGCCCGCTGGTCGACTGGCTGAACTACAACGGCTTCGCCATGGTGACCAAGCCGGCGAAGGAATTCACCGATTCGACCGGCCGCCGCAAGGTCAAGGGCAACATGGACATCGAGCTCGCCGTCGACGCGATGGAGATGGCGCCGCACGTCGACCACATCGTGCTCTTCTCCGGCGACGGCGACTTCAAGCCGCTCGTCGAATCGCTGCAGCGCCAGGGCGTGCGCGTCTCGGTCGTCTCGACCATCCGCTCCTCGCCGCCGATGATCGCCGACGAGCTGCGCCGCCAGTGCGACAACTTCATCGAGCTCGACGAGCTGCGCGAAGTGATCGGCCGCCCGCCGCGCGGCGAGCAGGCCCAGGCCGCCGTCGTCACCGCCGACGAGGAGGAGTGACCCACCCGGCCACCGGGCCGGAGCCGCCGCGCGACTGCCCCCGCTGCCCGCGACTCGTCGCCTACCGCGCGGCCAACGCCGTCCGCCATCCCGACTGGTTCAACGGCGCCGTCGCCTCCTTCGGCGACGCCGGGGGTCGCCTCCTCGTGCTCGGCCTCGCCCCCGGCGTCGCCGGGGCCAACCGCACTGGGCGGCCCTTCACCGGCGACTATGCCGGCGATCTCCTCTATGCCACCCTGGCCCGCTTCGGCTTCGCCAACGGTCGCTTCGCCGCCCGCATCGACGACGGGCTCGAGCTGACCGACTGCCTCGTCGCCAACGCCGTGCGCTGCGTCCCTCCCGCGAACAGGCCGACGCCGGCCGAGATCGCCACCTGCCGGCCCTTCCTCGCCGCCCGCATCGCGGCCCTGCCGCGGCTCCGCGCCGTCGTCTGCCTCGGCCGCGTCGCGCACGAGACGCTGCTCCGCACCCTCGGGCGCCGCCTCGCCGCCCACCCCTTCGCCCACGGCGCGCGCCACGACCTCGACGGCCTCGCCGTCTTCGACAGCTACCATTGCTCGCGCTACAACACGAACACCGGCCGCCTCACCATCGCGATGTTCGAAGCCATCTTCGCCGAGGTCCGCGCCCTCCTCGACGAAGCCGAGCGCTATCCGAAGGTGAACCCCTCGGGATAGTCGTGCTTGCCGTCGAAATCCGCCTTCCCGAGCGAGACGCCGGCCTGCTTCAGCGCCACATGTGCCATCGCGTGATGAAAGTAGAGGTTGGGCAGCCCGAACTCGTGCACATAGGCCTCGCCCGGCAGCTCCAGCACCGCGAAGCCGGCCTGGGTGGTGATCGTCCGCGCCTCCGCCCCGGCGAAGGCCGCCGCATCGAGCCGGCGGAGCAGCTCCCGCGCCGCCCCCATCCGCTCCCGGAGCCCCGGCGCGTCGAGCGCCCCGCGCAGCTCCGGGATGCGCTGCCCGGCGAGCGGGAAGGCGATCCTGAGCATGAACTGTACCGCCGTCGCGACCTGGCGCCCGGCCGGCATCATCGCCGGCGAGGGCCGCTGCGCCAGTGCCGCCGCCATGCCCTCGCCGAGCGCGGCTTCGGCGCGGACGAGCTCGGCCTCCATCCGGTCGAGGACGGCGAGAAAGACCGGCACCGTCGCGCGCCAGAGCGGCGGAGCGGCCTCGGACTGCGGCATGTCTCCCTCCTCGCCCCCACGCCCCTTCGTTCGCATGCCGCCCTCCGCCGCGCAAGCGGTTCACCATGAAGCCGGTTGCGCGGCGTCGGGGTTCCTGCGATGGTGCCGCCTAGGGTGATCTCGCTAGATGTTGGTGATGACTGAGGACCCAGCCCAAGAGCTTCGGCGCGATCTCGCGGGTCGGCGGTTCGCCACCCTGCTAGCCGACCCGCCCTGGCGGTTCGTCAACCGCACCGGCAAGGTCGCGCCCGAGCATCGGCGCCTCAGCCGCTATCCGACGCTGACGCTCGAGGAAATCTGCGCCCTGCCGGTCGCAGAACACCTCGAGGACACCGCCCACTGCTACCTCTGGGTGCCGAACGCGCTGCTGCCCGAGGGGCTCCGGGTGCTTGAGGCCTGGGGCTTCGCCTACAAGTCGAACCTCATCTGGCACAAGGTGCGCAAGGACGGCGGCTCGGACGGCCGCGGCGTCGGCTTCTACTTCCGCAACGTCACCGAGATCCTGCTCTTCGGCACCCGCGGCCGCAACGCCCGCACGCTGCCGCCCGGCCGGCGGCAGGTGAACCTCATCGCCACCCGCAAGCGCGAGCATTCGCGCAAGCCCGACGAGCAGTATGCGGTGATCGAGACCTGCAGTCCCGGCCCCTACCTCGAGCTCTTCGGCCGCGGCCTGCGCAAGGGCTGGACGGTCTGGGGCAACCAGGCGAGCGACGAGTACCGCCCGGACTGGGACACCTACGCCTACAACTCCGGCGAGTTCGCCGCCGAATAGCTGACGCAATCGTTCCCCCGCGCCACGGCGATTCGGCCTTACCCTCTCCCTTCACAGGAAAGGGAGGGCGCCGCATGTCCCGCAGGACGACCGCCAGGCTTCTCGCCGCCGCCCTCCTCGCCCTCCCTCCCGCCGCACCGGCCGCGGCGCAGGAAACGCTCGAGGTCGACGTCGAGATCGTGCTGGCGGTCGACGCCTCGCGCTCGATGGACCTGACCGAGTTCGGCGTCCAGCGCGACGGCTACCTCGCCGCGCTCCGCCACCCCGAGCTCGTGCGCACCATCACCTCCGGCCCGCTCGGCCGCATCGCCGTCGCCTACTTCGAATGGTCGGGCGCCGCCCAGGACGGCGGGCTCGTCCCCTGGCGGGTGATCGACGGCCCCGCGGCGGCCGCCGCCCTCGCCGACGAGATCGCGGCGCTCCCGGTCAACCGCACCCGCGGCACCTCGATCTCGCGGGCGATCGGCTTCGCCACCGTGCTCATCGAGGACGACGCCCTCGAAGGCACCCGCCGCATCATCGACGTCTCGGGCGACGGCGCCAACAACGTCGGCCCGCCCGTCGTCCCCGCCCGCGACGCGGCGGTCGCCCGCGGCATCACCATCAACGGCTTGCCCATCGTCATCTCCGAGTTCGGCGCCCAGGCCGGCCTCGAGCGCTACTATGAGAACTGCGTGATCGGCGGCGAGGGCGCCTTCGTCGTCGTCGCCCGCAGCAGCGACGACCTCGCCCGCAGCATCCGCCGCAAGCTCATCCTCGAAATCAGCGGCCTGCCGCCGCCGCCCGCCATCGTCCCGGCCCCGTTCGAGCCGGTCGACTGCTTGATCGGCGAGAAGCTCTGGCGCCGGCGCGGCTGGGACCAGTTCCGCTGACGCTCACGAGAAGAGTTCGTGGCAGGTCTCGAGCGCATCCACCAGCACGTCCACCTCCTCGGTGGTGTTGTAGAGCCCGAAGGAGGCGCGGCAGGTCGCGGTCAGCCCAAGCCGCGTCAGCAGCGGCTGGGCGCAATGATGCCCGGCCCGCACCGCCACCCCCTTGCGGTCGACGACGGTCGAGATGTCGTGCGCATGCGCCGGACCCTCGATGGTGAAGGAGAAGATCGCCCCCTTCCCCGGCGCCGTGCCCTGGAGGTTCAGCCAGTTCAGCCCCTCGAAGCGCGCGGCGGCATAGTCGCGCAGGCTCCGCTCGTGGGCGGCGATATTGTCGAGCCCGAGCCCGGTCATATAGTCGAGCGCCACCCCGAGCCCGATCGTCTGCACGATGGCCGGCGTCCCCGCCTCCATGCGCAGCGGCGGGTCGGCGTAGCTGACCGCCTCCTGTCGCACCTCGCGGATCATGTCGCCGCCGCCGAGGAAGGGCCGCATCTCGGCCAGCCGCTCGCGCCGGGCGTAGAGCGCGCCGGAGCCGGTCGGCCCGTAGAGCTTGTGCCCGGTGACGGCGTAGAAGTCGCAGCCGATGTCGGCGACGTCGACCGCCATGTGCACCGCGGCCTGGCTGCCGTCGACCAGAACCGGCACCCCGAGCGCCCGCGCCCCGGTGGCGATCGCCTTCACGTCGACGACCGTGCCGAGCACGTTCGACATGTGGGTAACGGCGACGAGCTTCGTCCGCGGCCCGATCGCCGCCAGCACCCGCTCGGGGTCGAGCGTGCCGTCGGGCTCGATGTCGACCCACTTCAGCACCACCCCCTGCCGCTCGCGCAGGAAGTGCCAGGGAACGATGTTGGCGTGATGCTCCATGACCGAGAGCACGATCTCGTCGCCGGCCTCCAGCCGCGGCGTCGCCCAGGCGTAGCTCACCATGTTGATGCCCATGGTCGAGCCGGACGTGAAGACGATCTCGTCCTCGTGCCTCGCCCCGAGGAAGCGCTGCACGATGCCGCGCGTCGCCTCGTACTTCTCCGTCGCGATGGTCGAGAGATGGTGCAGCCCGCGGTGGACGTTGGCGTATTCCTCGGCGTAGGCGCGCACCTCCGCGTCGATCACCGCCTGCGGCTTCTGCGCCGAGGCGCCGTTGTCGAGATAGACGAGCGGCCGCCCGTGCACCTTGCGCGCGAGGATCGGAAAGTCCCGCCGCACCGCCTCCAGGTCGTACATCAGCCGATCCCTCCGAACGCGGCGATGAGCAGCATCGCCACGAAATTGACTGCGAAGAACAGCACCAGCATGGTCAGCACCAGCCCCGCCAGCACCACGAGCGGGTTGGCGAAGCCGTGCAGCTCGGCGATGAAGCAGACCGGGGCCCAGACCAGCCAGCCGATGAAGGCGATGCCGAGCGGCAGCGCGATGACCGGTGCGATCAGATAGGCGCCGAAGAGCAGCGCGACGAGCAGCATCGCGACGAAATTGTACCAGATGACCAGCGCCAGCGCGCCCGGCAGCTCGCCCGTTCCCCCGAAGCGCCGCCCGACCCAGGTAGCGGCCAGCGCCATGAGGCCGAGCTGCACCACGTTGAGGAAGGTCGCGAGCAGCGGACTGCCGGTCAGCCCGGCGAACTCGCCCTGCAGCTCGGGCACCTTCTCGGCCGCGAAATGGATGACGAGCGTGCCGACGCAGGAGACGAGGACCGCCGCCTCGACGAGGCTCTGCCCTGAGAGCTGAAGCCCGAGGATGCGCCGCCCGGCCGCGCGCGGCCGGATCAGGCTGTCGATCAGGAGCTGCCCCCACATACTCAGCGCGCGCCGCCCCGGATCGCGAGTTCGACCAACGCCACCCCCGCCGCCAGGACGAGAACCACGACCGCCGCCACCCGCCCGGTCGAAGCGAAGCCCTCGGCCTCCGCGAGGCTCGCCGCGAAGACCCAGACCCAGAGGCCGAGCGCGGCGAGACCGGCGAGCGACAGCCAGGCCGCCGCGCGGCCGCCCGCCAGCGCATCGGCAGCCCCGAGCGCGAGCACCGCCGGGCTGAGCGCGAGCCCCGACCAGAAGAGCGCGGCGCGCGCCCCGAGAAAGCCCCCCCGCCCGCCGAAGCCGCGCGCGACGAGATGCACTACCGCCGCCAGCGCGTAGCCGAGGAGCGGCGCCACCGCCCCCCAGGCGAAGAGATGCGCCGCGACCGCCGCATTCGCCGGCTCGTCCACCGGCAGCCCTTCGGCCATCCGCACCGCCTCGGGCAGCCGCGCGACGAAGACGAGCATGCAGGCGAGCATCAGATGGACGAGCGCCCGCGGCTCGCTGAGCCCGGCGGCGACCTGCCCGGCCATGACGCCGCGCGGATCGCGCCAAGAGCGCGCGATCGCGTCGACCAGCCCGCGGCGGGCCGGCGCCGGGCGCGGCACCGACCTCACTGCCGGCGGCGTTCGAGCCAGGCGGCCAGCCGCTCGCGCAGCTCGTCGCCGAGGCCCGGATCCTCGACTTCGGCGATCGCCTGGTCGAGGAAGGCGAGCACCAGCAGCTCCTCGGCAGACCGCCGCGGGATGCCGCGCGAGGTCAGGTAGAAGAGCGCGTCCTCGTCCACCGCGCCGCTGGTCGACCCATGGCTGCACACCACGTCGTCGGCGTAGATCTCGAGCTCCGGCTTGGCGAGAAACTGGCTCGTCTCGTCGAGAAGCAGCGCCTGGCTGATCTGGTAGCCGTCGGTCTTCTGCGCCCCCGGCTTCACCAGGATCTTGCCCTGGAAGACTCCGGTCGCCGCCCCGCGCAGCACCTTCTTGAACACCTGCCGGCTCTCGCAGGCGAGCGCGTCGTGGGTGATGAAGACGGTGTCGTCGTGGTGGAACTCGCCGTCGCCGACGCAGGCGCCGGCGACATGTGCCACCGCCTCGTCGCCGGTGAACTCGACCACATGCTCGTTGCGCGTCAGCCGCCCGTTCACCGTCAGCGTGAAGGACTTCAGCAGGCTCTTCTCGCCCAACCGCGCGAAGAGCGCGGTCGCCGCCCGCCGCTCGTGGTCGCGCCCCTGGGTGCGCACGTGGTGGAAGGCGGCACCCGCCGCCACCTCGACCTCGGTGACCGAGTTGAAGCGCGCCGCCGCCGGCCCGCTCTCGAGCAGCGTGAGGTCGGCCCCCGCCTCGAGCCGGACGAGATGGCGCACCAGCGCCTCCGCTTCCGGCCGGCTGCGGCGGTAGACGAGATGCACCGGCCGCGGCGCTCGCCCGGTCACCCGGATCGCCAGCCCCTCGGTCGCCCGCGCGGTGTTGAGCGCGGCGAGCGGCCGGTCGACCGGCACCTGCCCGCGCTCCTCGAGCGCGCCGAAGAGCTCGCGCGCCCAGGTGATATCGGTCGCGAGCACCTCGGCGAGCGGCCGGATCTCCACCCCCTCCATCGCCAGCGCGTCCGACTCGCCCGGCGCCAGCACGCCGTCCAGGAAGACGACGCGGAGCTGATCCGCCCCGTCGAGCATCGGCTTCTCGTCGTCCGCCAGCAGCGCCGCCGGCAGCGCCGGCTCGGCGGTCAGCGACGTCGGGTCGGTGAACTTCCAGTATTCGTCACGCCGGACCGGCGCGCCACGCTCGGCGAGCCGCCGCGCCGCCCGCGCCCGCACCGCGCGCGCCCAACCCGCCTCACCCGCGGGCTCGGGCCAGGCGTCGAGCAGCACCTCGGCGCCGTCGATCTTCAGGGCCGGGACCGCCATCAGACGGCCACCCCCGCCAGCACCGTGCCCTCGACGATCCGGCGCACGAAGGGCGCCATGCCGTCGGGACCGGAGCTGCGCTCCTTCAGGTGGATCGGGATGTCTGGCCGCCGCGCGGCGATGACCCCGACCAGATCGCCCCGGACCGTGTCGTCGAGGCCGGCGCCCATGACGACGCAGGCGATGCGCGGCTCGGCTGCGAGCTGGCGGATCACCTCGTCGCGGTCGTGCGCGCCCAGCCATTCGACCGGCAGGTCCTGGAGCTGCTGGGCGATGCCGCCGATAACGCCGGGCAGCTTCCCGACGAGCAGGACAACAGGTTTCATGCGCTTGCCCTCCCTACGCCACCGACTTCAGGATATCGGCATAGCCGTTCATCTCGACCTCGAGCGCGAGCTCGGGCCCGCCCGAGGCGACGATCCGCCCGTCGGCCATGATGTGCACCACGTCCGGCACGATATGGTCGAGCAGCCGCTGGTAGTGGGTGATGACCAGGAACGCCCGGTCCGGGCCGCGCAGCGCGTTCACCCCGTCGGCCACCAGCTTCATCGCGTCCACGTCGAGCCCCGAGTCGGTCTCGTCGAGGATGCACATGCGCGGCTCGAGCACCGCCATCTGCAGGATCTCGTTGCGCTTCTTCTCGCCGCCCGAGAAGCCCACGTTCACCGGCCGCTTCAGCATCTCCGCGTCTATGTGCAGGCTCTTCGCCTTCTCGCGCACCAGCTTCAGGAAGGCCGCCGGGTTCAGCTCCTCCTGCCCGCGCGCCTTGCGCTGCGCGTTGAGCGCCGTCCTGAGGAAGGTCATGTTGCCGACCCCGGGGATCTCGACCGGATACTGGAAGGCGAGGAAGAGCCCGAGCGCCGCGCGCTCCTCCGGCTCGAGCCCGAGCAGGTCCCGCCCCTCGAGCGTCGCAGTCCCGTCGGTCACCTCGTAGCCCTCGCGCCCGGCGAGGACATAGGACAGCGTCGACTTCCCCGACCCGTTCGGGCCCATGATCGCATGCACCTCGCCGGCCTTCACCGCGAGATCGACGCCCTTGAGGATCGCCTTGTCCTCCTCCTCGAGCTTGACGTGCAGGTTGCTGATTTCGAGCATCATCCGTTCCTTGAATCCCCCGCCGGGCGCGCGCCTCAAGCGCTCGTCCGCGCCCGCCACCCGGCGTTCCACATCGTCGCCACCGCCGTGACGATCAGCCACAGGAACTGCAGCCAGAAGTTCGACAGCGGCGTGACCCACGACAGGAAGACGAAGAGCGTCAGCGTGAAGGGCATCATCACCAGCGCCGCGATCGCCACATCCTCCGCCGACACGCTCGCGCCCGCGCGGGCGTCCGCGATCACGTCCTGCTTCAGCGCATGCTTGTCCATCATTGCTTCCCCTTCAATCGGTCAGGTCCAGCCGTCTCTCGATCCGATCCAGACGCAGCTTTATCGAGGCGACATCGCTGTCCTGCGTCAGCTCATGGTCATGAAGGCGGCCATCCATATGCTGCTTGAGCGCGGTCATCTCCGCCCGCATGCCGCGCATGTCCTCGCGCATGAGAGCGAACTCCGACTGAAGCCGCTTCAGGATCTCGAGCACCAGGCTCTCGGTCTCCTCCGTCACCCGACGCTCCCCTCCAGGCTGATCGCCACCAGTTTCTGCGCTTCCATGGCGAACTCCATCGGCAGCGCCTGCAGCACCTCGCGGCAGAAGCCGTTGACGACGAGGGCCACCGCCTCCTCCTCATCCATGCCGCGCTGGCGGCAGTAGAAAAGCTTGTCCTCGTCCACCTTCGAGGTGGTCGCCTCGTGCTCCACCCGGCTCGAGTTGTTCTTGCACTCGATGTAGGGCACCGTATGCGCTCCGCACCTCTCGCCGATCAAGAGGCTGTCGCACTGGGTGTAGTTGCGGCTGCCGGTCGCCTTCGGATGCACGCTGACGAGCCCGCGATAGGTGTTCTGCGCGAACCCCGCGCTGATCCCCTTCGAGACGATGCGCGAGCGGGTGTTCTTGCCCAGATGCTGCATCTTGGTGCCGGTGTCGGCCTGCTGGTAGTTGTTGGCGATGGCGATCGAGTAGAACTCGCCCTGGCTGCCCTCGCCGCGCAGGATGCAGGAGGGATACTTCCAGGTGATCGCCGATCCCGTCTCCACCTGCGTCCACATCACCTTCGACCGCGCCCCGCGGCAGTCCGCCCGCTTGGTGACGAAATTGTAGATGCCGCCCAAGCCCTCCTCGTTGCCGGGGAACCAGTTCTGCACCGTGGAATATTTCACCTCGGCGTCCTCGAGCGCGACGATCTCCACCACCGCCGCATGCAACTGCGCCGTGTCGCGCTTCGGCGCCGTGCAGCCCTCAAGATAGCTCACGTAGGCGCCCTTGTCGGCAATGATCAGCGTCCGCTCGAACTGGCCGGTATTTTCGGCGTTGATGCGGAAATAGGTCGAGAGCTCCATCGGACAGCGCACGCCCGGCGGCACATAGACGAAGGAGCCGTCCGAGAAGACCGCCGAGTTCAGCGTCGCATAGAAGTTGTCGCTGTAAGGCACGACGGAGCCGAGATATTTCTTCACCAGCTCGGGATGCTCGCGGATCGCCTCCGAGATCGGGCAGAAGATGACGCCCGCCTTGGCCAGCTCCTCCTTGAAGGTCGTGCCCACCGAGACCGAGTCGAAGACCGCGTCGACCGCGACCTTGCGCCCCTCGACCGGCGCGCCCTGCTCGACGCCGGCGAGGATCATCTGCTCCTGGAGCGGAATGCCGAGCTTCTGGTAGGTGGCGATGAGCGCCGGATCGACCTCCTCGATCGACTTCGGCCGGACTGCCATGCTCTTCGGCCGCGCATAGTAATACTGGTCCTGGAAGTCGATGTCGGGCAGCTTCAGCATCGCCCAGTCCGGCTGGTGCTCCATCTGCACCCAGCGCCGGTAGGCGCGCAGCCGCCACTCGGTCATCCACTCCGGCTCGCCGTTCTTGGCTGAGATGAGCCGCACGATGTCCTCGTTCACCCCCTTCGGGGCGAACTCGGTCTCGATATCGGTGGAGAAGCCGTACTTGTACTTCTCACCCACCGAGCGGACGGTCTCGACCGTCTCCTGGTCGACGCCCTCACGCACGCTGATCTCGTCCAGTCCAGCCATGGTCGACCCTTCCTCTTTCACGCCGCCCCCCTCACGCTGCTCGCGCACGGAACCGGCGATAGTGTCTCTCCCAGGCACCGGCGAAGGCCAGCACCTCCTCGCGCGTCGTGGCGGGCCCGATCGAGACCCGGATCGCGCTCGCCGCCGTCGCGGCATCGAGCCCCATGGCGGCCAGCACCCGGCTCGCGCGCACCTTGCCGCTCGAACAGGCCGAGCCCGCCGATACGGCAAACCCGTCGAGATCGAGCTGCATCACCTGGGTCTCTCCCCGCCAGCCCGGCACGGCGAAGCAGCTCGTGTTCGGCAGCCGTGGGGCGGCTTTCCCGACAAAAATAGTCGATGAGGCCGCGGATACCAGAGCCGCCTCGAGAATATTCCGCCGTTCCGCGACCTCTTCCCACAGGCCCGCCGCCAGATCCCGCGCCGCCGCCGCGATCGCCGCGCCGAAGCCGGCGATCCCGACCACGTTCTCCGTCCCGGCGCGGCGGCCCATCTCCTGCCCGCCGCCCTTCAGCACCGGCGCGACCTCCGCCCCTGGCGCCAGCAGCAGCGCGCCGATCCCCTTCGGGCCGCCGAGCTTGTGCGCCGAGACCATCGCCGCCCGCGCGCCCGTCCAGTCGAAGGCGAAGGGCACCCGCCCCACAGCCTGCACCGCATCGACGCAGGCGAGCCCCTCGGGCAGCGCCTGCACCACGCCCGTCTCCGAGTTCGCCGCCTGCAGCACGCTCCGCCCCGGCTCTACGACCGTCACCCGCCCGTCTGCATCGACCGACAGCGCCGCCTCGACCCAGGCCGCCACGCAGTCATGCTCGACCGCGGCCCCGACGAAGCCCCGTCCGGCCAGCGCCAGCGCCGCCGCCTCGGTCGCGCCCGAGGTGAAGACGACATCCCCCGCCGCGCAACCCGTCGCCTCGGCCACCTGCGCCCGCGCCCGCTCGACGACCGCCCGCGCCGCCCGCCCCTCGGCATGCACCGACGAGGGGTTGCCGACGACATCCATCGCCGCCGCCATCGCGGCGCGCGCCTCCGGCCGGAGTGGCGCGGTCGCGTTCCAGTCGAGACAGACCCGCGCCATCATCCCGCCGTCTGCGCCTCCTCGTCCACCACGTCGACGAAGGCCGGCACCGCCGGGCAGGGCGCCAGCTGGTCCTTCACCACGTCGCCGAGCCGCGTCTGGTGCAGCATCACGTAGACGTTGGCCGAGAGCTGCTCCCAGAGCTTGTCGGCGAGCAGCTGCTCCCGCGTCCCCCCCGTCGCCCCCGAGGCCCCCGCCCCGCGGGTCAGCGCGTCCATCGTCTCGTCAACCGCCGCCAGGATCTCCGAGATGCGGATCTCGCCCACCGGCCGCGCCAGCCGGTAGCCGCCGCCCGGGCCGCGCACCGACTCGACGATCTCCGCTCGGCGCAGCTTCACGAACAGCTGCTCGAGATAGGCGAGGCTGATATCCTGCCGCTCGGCGACCTCCGACAGCGAGACCAGCCGGTCCCGCCCGTGTGCCGCAAGGTCGGTCAGCGCGATCATCGCGTATCGGCCCTTGGTGCTCAACTTCATCACGCCTCTCCAGCGGCCGGGAATTGGGGCAGAGGAGTTGACGCACCCTCCCGGAGCCCTTAACTGCGGGGCGTCCCGGGATCGCAGCCGCCGCACTTTAGAATTAGAATTTTTCTAAAATGGCAAAGCGATTCCGTCAAGTACGCGCGATGCCGCAGGTTTGAGGAACGGTCCAGCATGCCAGAGGTGATCTTCCCCGGCCCCGATGGGCGCCTGGAGGGCCGTTACCACCCGCAGAAGAACAAGGACGCGCCGATCGCGATCATCCTGCACCCCCACCCGCTCTACGGGGGCACGATGAACAACAAGGTCGTCTACAACCTGCACTATGCCTTCCACCGCATCGGCTTCACCTGCCTGCGCTTCAACTTCCGCGGCGTCGGCCGCAGCCAGGGCGAGTACGACCAGGGCATCGGCGAGCTCTCTGACGCCGCCGCCGCCCTCGACTACCTGCAGTCGCTGAACGGCAACGCCAAGGTCTGCTGGGTCGCCGGCTTCTCCTTCGGCGCCTGGATCGGCATGCAGCTCCTGATGCGCCGGCCGGAGATCGCCGGCTTCGTCTCGGTCGCGCCCCCCGCCAACCAGTACGACTTCTCCTTCCTCGCCCCCTGCCCCTCCTCCGGCCTCATCATCTCCGGCTCGGCCGACCGCGTCGTGCCGCCGGCCGACGTCGCCGCGCTCGCCGACAAGCTCAAGCAGCAGAAGGGCATCACCATCACCCACAAGGTGATCGAGGGCGCCGGCCATTTCTTCGACCCCGGCATGGACGAGATGATCGCGACCGTCGACGCCTACGTCCGCCGCCGCCTGACCGAAACCACCCGCTAGCGCGCCGCCGGCAAGCTCCCCCGAGCCCGCCGTCCTGCTGCCCTTCGCGCTGGCGGTGGTGGTCATCTCGCTCACCCCGGGCCCGGACATGGCCTTCTTCCTCGGCCGCGCCGTGACCCGGGGCCGCGCCGCCGGGCTCGCCGCGCTCTTCGGCGCGATAAGCGGCATCCTCGTCCACACCACGCTCGTCGCCCTCGGCCTCTCGGCGCTGATCGTCGCCGCGCCGACCGCCTTCCTCGCCCTGAAGACAGCCGGCGCCCTCTACCTCGCCTGGCTCGCCGTGCAGGCTGTCCGCCACGGCTCCGCCCTCGCCCTCCCCGACCGCCCCCCCGACCGCCCTGCGGCGTCGGCGAGCCTCGCCGGCACCTGGGCCTCCGGCCTCGCGATCAACCTGCTCAACCCGAAGATCGTGCTCTTCTTCATGACCTTCCTGCCGCAGTTCGTGCGCGCCGGCGACCCGCACGCCGCCGCCCAGCTCGTCGTCCTCGGCCTTCTCTTCATCGCCGTCGCCCTCGCCATCACCGTGCCGATGGTCTTCGCCGCCGAACGCGTCACCGGCGCGCTCCGCCGCCGCCCGCGCATCGGCCGCGCGCTCGACTGGCTCTTCGCCAGCGTCTTCGCCGCCTTCGCGGCCCAGCTCCTGCTCGGCCGCAGCCGCTGAC
>NZ_CALLYO010000386.1 GCF_937858865.1 uncultured Amaricoccus sp.
GTGATCTGCTCGCCGAGCCACATCAGGAACATCGTGCCGCCGACCAGCGTGATGATGACGCCGAGCCGGAAGAACCAGCCCGGGTCGTGCGCCATCCCCTCGGCCTCGAGCGCGATGGCGAGGCCGTAGGCCTGGAAGAAGGCGAGGAAGACCGTGCCGTACCGGGTGTACTGGTTGATCTTCATCCGGCCGCTCTCGCCCTCCTTCTTCAGCGCCTGCAGCGACGGCACCATCGAGGCCATCAGCTGGACGATGATCGAGGCGGAGATGTAGGGCATGATGCCGAGGGAGAAGATCGCCATCCGGCCGACGGCGCCCCCGGTGAACATGTTGAGCATGCCCCCGAGGCCGGCGGCCTGCTGGTCGAAGAACTCGCGCAGCCTGACCGCGTCCACGCCCGGGACCGGGACGTAGGTGCCGATGCGGTAGACGATGAGCAGGCCGAGAGCGAAGAGGATGCGGCTCTGCAGCTCCTTGGCCTTGCCGAAGGTTCCCCAACTGAGGTTGGCGGCCATCTGTTCAGCGGCGGATGCCATGCGGCCCTCCAAGTAACGGCACCGCCGCCGGCCTTGCCGGGCGCGGCGGCGCGAATTGTCGCCTGACTTAAGCCCGCCGGCAGGCGGCGGCAAGACTGATTCCGTGCCCGTTCATGCCGCCGTGCGGAAGGCCCAGCCCACGGCGTAGGCGACCGCGGCGCAGGTGCCGCCGACCAGCACCGTCTCGCCCACCGAGCGCAGCAGGCCCTGGGCGGTCACCCGCCAGCGCAGGAGGCCGAGCGCCACGAGCGCGGCGAAGGTGGCGGCGACCGAGACGCCGAAGGTCTCCGGCGCCGGGCCGAGAAGGACGTAAGGAAGGAGCGGCGCGAAGCCGAAGGTGACGAAGGCGGCGAAGGTGACCAGCCCGCGCAGCGCCGCCCCCGAGGTGTCGGCCCCGTCGGTCGGGGAGAGGAGATCGGCGAGCGCATCCGGATGGCGGACCAGGATGGCGGCGATGGCGCCGGCATCGGCCTCGGGCAGCCCGCGGGCGGCGAGCCGGCGCGACGCCTCGGCCGCTCCCGCCTCCGGCCGGGCGCGGGTGGCGGCGATCTCGCGCGCGCGGGCGCCGCGGTAGACGTCGGCCTCGGAGACGCTCGAGAGATACTCGCCGAGCCCCATGGCGGTGCCGTCGGCGAAGAGGTTGGCGAGGCCGAAGAGGAGGACGGCGATGCCGCCCACCGTCGCCGCGCCCTCGGCGCCGTAGCCGGCGAAGCCCGCCACCACCGAGAAGGTGGTGACGATGCCGTCGTTGCCGCCGTAGACGATCTGCTTGAGGTGCTCCTGGAGCCGCCCCACCCTGGGGGCGGCCCCGGGGGGACGCATCACTCTGCCGCGGCTTCGGCCCTGGGCGCGGTCACGGTGACGCTGCCGCCCGCCTTCTCGATCGCCTCGACCGCCGACTTCGACGCGCCGGTGACGGTGATCTTCAGGCCGGAGGTGATCTCGCCCTTGCCGAGCAGGCGCACGCCGTCGAGGCGGCGGCGGACGAGGCCGGAGGCGACGAGCGTCTCCTCGGTGATCTCGGCCGCGGCGTCGAGCTTGCCGGCGTCGACGAACTTCTGCAGCAGGCCGAGGTTGATGACGGCGAAGGCCTTGCGATTCGGCTTGTTGAAGCCCCGCTTCGGCAGCCGCATGTAGAGCGGCATCTGGCCGCCCTCGTAGGCGTTGATCGCCACGCCCGAGCGGGACTTCTGCCCCTTGATGCCGCGGCCGGCGGTCTTGCCCTTGCCGGAGCCGGGGCCGCGCGCCACGCGCTTCTTCTTGCGGGTCGCGCCCGGGTTGTCGTGCAGTTCGTGCAGCTTCATGTCGCTTCTCCTTCTGCCGGACGCGCCCCACGAGCGACGAATGCGGGCGGCCACGGCGTTTC
>NZ_CALLYO010000387.1 GCF_937858865.1 uncultured Amaricoccus sp.
GCAGGCGGGGACTCCGCCGCGCTGAGCAGGGTCCGTTAACGATGCTTTCCATCTGGTTAGCGAGTCAAGAATTATACAATGGAATCAAAGACAAGGCAAAGTGGGCACGCGTGCCCACCCCGTGCCCGCCTACCGCGCGCCCCAGGTGTCCGTCAGCCGGTAGCCGCCGGGCCAGGGATCGGACGGGTCGAGCAGATGCTGGTGGATCCCGGTGATCCAGGCCCGGCCGGAGATCTCCGGCAGGACCGCGGGGAGGCCGCCGACCGTCGCCGTCCCGACGATCCGGCCGGTGAAGGTCGAGCCGATCAGCGACACCGCCGTCAGCCGGTCCGCCTCCGTCATCTGCCCCCGGGCATGCAGGACCGCCATCCGCGCCGACAGCGCCGTGCCGGTCGGCGAGCGGTCGACCTTCCCCGGCCGGATCGCCACCGCCGCCCCCGCCCGCAGTCCCTCCGCCGTCCGCTCCACCGGTCCGGCGAAGAGGCAGAAGGAGATGTGCTTCCAGTCGGGGTTCTCCGGATGATCGAACCCGAGCACCGCGTTGGCCGCGCCGGTGATCCTGACCCCCAGCCTCGCGATGTCATGCGCCTCGTCCGGCGCGAGGCGGAAGCCGAGCGCCTGCGCATCCACGATCACGAAGCTGTCGCCGCCATAGGCGGTGTCGACGGCGAGCGTCCCGAGCCCCTCGACCTCCAGCGCCGCATCGAGCCGCGCCGCGAAGCTCGGCAGGTTGCGCACGAAGATCCGCTCCGCCTTGCCGTCGCGGCACTCGGCCCGCACCCGCACCAGCCCGCCCGGCGCCTCGAGGACCATCTCCGTCACCGGCTCCCGCATCGGAACGATCCCGCTGTCGAGCAGCACGGTCGAGACGCAGATCGAGTTCGACCCCGACATCGGCGGCGTGTCCTCCGGCTCCATGATGATGAAGGCCGCGTCCGCCCCGGGATGCTTCGGCGGCACCAGCAGGTTGACGTGCCGGAAGACCCCGCCGCGCGGCTCGTTCAGCACGAAGTCCCGCAGCCTTCCGTCCTCCGCGATCCACCGCCGCTGCTCCCAGAGCGTCTCCCCCGGCGGCGGCGCCACCCCGCCGACGATGACGTCCCCCACCTCGCCCTCGGCATGGGCCGATATGACGTGGATCGTGCAACTGCTCCGCATCGCCGTCTCCTCACGAAAGCCAGGCCGGCAGCACCCGCGCCGCTCTCCCGGTCAGCGCCGCCGCGACGCATTCCGCGAGGCTGCCGAAGCGCACCTTGCGCCCGGAGAGCCCGGGCCCGTAATGGGCATACTTGCCGGAATTGGTCATCACCGTCCTCGCCCCCGGCGGAAACACCGGCTCCGAGATCGAGCACCAGCAGAGGTCCGGCAGCACCTGCACCCCGCTCGCCCTCAGCCGCCCCAGCGTCCCCTCCGCCTCGGCGGCCGCGAGCGTATCCCGGCCGACCGTCACGATGACCGCGACCCCCGCCGCCGGCGATCGGCCGCCGAGCCCGGCGGCGAGCGCGCGGCACTCCTCCAGCGAAGCATGCGGGCTGCCGATCGCCACCAGCTCGACCACCTCCGGCCCCTCGTTCAGGTGACGCCAGGCCGCAGCCATCTCGGCGCGCCCGATCGTCGCTCGGTCCGCCTCCGGCGCCGCCGCCTCCTCTGCCTCCGGCGTCACCCCCTCGACATGCAGCATCGGCGCCGCCGACGTCGTGCCGAAGGCCGCGCAGAGCGCCTTGAGATCGTCGCGGCTCGGCGCCCCCTTCGACAGCCCGCGCAGGAGCGGGATGCGATCGGGCGACTTCTCGCCCGCCAGATAG
>NZ_CALLYO010000388.1 GCF_937858865.1 uncultured Amaricoccus sp.
GGAAGAAGCCGGGCAGGCGCCGCGCGCGCCCGCCCGCAGGGGTCGAGCAGGGAGGCTCGGGCGTGACCAGCACGACGATGAGCGCACCTCCGCCCCCGGCCGGCATCGCCCGGCCGGCCAGGCGATCCGAGCTGCAGGCCGAACGGGTCCGCGCCGCCCGGATCTTCCTGCTGCCGATGATCCTCGCGCTCGTCCTCGTCGCCGCCTGGCCGCTCCTGCGCACCATCTACTTCAGCTTCACCGACACCTCGCTCACCAACCTCGGCGCCGGCAAGTGGATCGGCTTCGACAACTACCTGACCTGGCGCACCCTCTCCTCCGGCCGCACCGTCTGGCGCGGCACCCTCGTCGACCCGGCCTGGTGGAACGCGGTCTGGAACACCTTCCGCTTCGCCATCATCTCGGTCTCGATCGAGACCGTCCTCGGCCTCATGGTCGCGCTCGTGCTCAACGCCGAGTTCGCCGGCCGCTCGATCGTCCGCGCCGCCATCCTCATCCCCTGGGCGATCCCGACCATCGTCTCCGCCAAGCTCTGGGCCTGGCTCTTCAACGACCAGTTCGGCATGGTCAACGACATGCTGATGAGCCTCGGCCTCATCGACCACAAGATCGCCTGGACGGCGAACGTCGACACGGCGATGTACGCCGTCCTCATCGTCGACATCTGGAAGACGACGCCCTTCATGGCGCTGCTCTGCCTCGCCGGCCTGCAGATGATCCCGCGCGACATGTACGAGGCGGCACGGATCGACGGCATCCATCCGGTCAAGGTCTTCTTCCGCGTCACCCTGCCGCTGGTGAAGCCCGCGCTGATGGTCGCCGTCATCTTCCGCCTGCTCGACGCCTTGCGCATCTTCGACCTCATCTACGTGCTGACGCCGAACTCCTCGGCCACCAAGACCATGTCGGTCATCAGCCGCGAGAACCTGATCGACTTCGACAAGTTCGCCTACGGCTCGGCGCAGTCGACGCTGCTCTTCCTCATCATCGCGCTGTCGGTCATCCTCTACATCTGGCTCGGCAAGGTCGACCTCGGGGGAGAGAAGCAATGAACCTCGTCAAGTCCGGCGCCTTCTACCTCGCCGTCGTCGTGATCGTCGTCGTCTCGGTCTTCCCCTTCTACTACGCGATCATCACCAGCTTCAAAACCGGCACCGCCCTCTTCCAGGTCAACTACCTGCCGACCCAGTTCGACTGGTCGAACTACGTCAGCGTCTTCAGCCAGGGCGAGTTCCCGCGCAACATCCTCAACTCGGTCATCGTCGCGACCCTCACCGTCGCGGTCGCCCTCTTCCTCGGCGTGACCGCCTCCTACGCGCTGGCCCGCGTCCGCTTCCGCGGCCGGGCGCTGCTCCTGCTCACCATCCTCGGCGTCTCGATGTTCCCGCAGATCGCCGTCCTCGCCGGCCTCTTCGAACTCATCCGCGCGCTGGGCATCTACAATACCCCCTGGGCGCTCGTGCTCAGCTACACCATCTTCACGCTGCCCTTCACCGTCTGGGTGCTGACCACCTTCATGCGCGACCTGCCGATCGAGATCGAGGAGGCGGCGATCGTCGACGGCGCCAGCCCCTGGATCATCATCACCCGCGTCTTCATGCCGCTGATGTGGCCGGCGCTGGTGACGACCGGCCTTCTCGCCTTCATCGGCGCCTGGAACGAGTTCCTCTTCGCGCTGACCTTCACCTCGTCGAACGCGACCCGCACCGTGCCGGTCGCGATCGCGCTCCTCTCCGGCGCGACCCAGTACGAGACCCCCTGGGGGATCATCATGGCCGCCTCGGTCATCGTCACCGTGCCGCTCATCGTCCTTGTGCTGATCTTCCAGCGCAAGATCGTGGCGGGCCTCACCGCCGGCGGCGTCAAGGGCTGAAGGAACCCCGACCATGGCACAGATCCAGCTCCGCGACGTCCGCAAGACCTACGGCGCCGTCGACGTCATCAAGGGCGTCGACCTCGAGATCGAGTCGGGCGAGTTCATGGTCTTCGTCGGCCCCTCGGGCTGCGGCAAGTCGACGCTGCTCCGCCTCGTCTCCGGCCTCGAGGACATCACCTCGGGCGACCTCCTCTTCGACGGCGAGCGGGTCAACGACCTCGCCCCCTCGAAGCGCGGCATCGCCATGGTCTTCCAGTCCTACGCGCTCTACCCGCACATGAAGGTCTACGACAACATGGCCTTCGGCATGAAGCTGCAGAAGGCCGGCGCAGACGACATCAAGGCGCGGGTGATGAAGGCGGCGAAGCTGCTGCAGATCGACCACCTGCTCGACCGCCTCCCGAAGCAGCTCTCCGGCGGCCAGCGCCAGCGCGTGGCGATCGGCCGCGCCATCGTCCGCGACCCGCGCGTCTTCCTCTTCGACGAGCCGCTCTCCAACCTCGACGCCGCGCTGCGCGTTGCCACCCGCCTCGAGATCGCCAAGCTCCACCACGCCATGGACAACGTGACGATGATCTACGTCACCCACGACCAGGTCGAGGCGATGACGCTCGCCGACCGCATCTGCGTCCTCCGCGACGGCATCGTCATGCAGGTCGGCTCCCCTACCGAGCTCTACGAGCGGCCCAACTCGATCTTCGTCGCCGGCTTCATCGGCAGCCCGAAGATGAACTTCCTCAACGGCGAGATCGCCCGCGGCTTCGGCGCCCACACCATCGGCATCCGCTCCGAGCATATCGTCGTCGACAACGACAACCCGACCTGGAAGGGCGAGGTCGTCCACGCCGAGAACCTCGGCTCCGACAACTACCTCTTCGTCGAGGTCGGCGCCGAGGAGCCGGTCCTCGTCCGCCAGGAGGGCAAGACCGCCATCCCCTGGGGCGCCACCATCGGCATCCGTCCCCTGGCGGAAAACCTCCACCGCTTCGACGCCAACGGCACCCCGATGCGGTGACGCCCGCCCCGGGCCGTGCTAGTCTCCCGCCACGGCTGGAGGCGGAGGCGATGAAAGAGGTCAGGATATCGCTCAGCGAGGAGCGCTTCGCGGAGATCGAGGCGGAGGTCTCGAGCGGTCAGTTCGCCTCCGTTTCCGAGCTGATCGAATGGGCCGTGGCGACCTATCTCGACCCGCTGGGCCTGCCCTCCGACGCCGAGATGGTTGCCGAGCACGATGCCATGCGCCGCGAGATCGAAGCCGGCGCTGACCTCCTGGATCCGGACGAGGTCCGGCAGATGATCCGGGACAGCCTCGAAGAGTGACGCCGCGGCGCCTGAAGATCAGCCGGAGGCCGGTTCGGCCGTGAGTACGCCGACCGGCTTCTCGACCGGCTCGGCCGTATCGCGGAAGGTGGCGCGATCCTCGGCACGGCGCGGGGCGACGATCCCGGTCTCCGCACCTTCGGCTACGAGGGCCAGGCAACGATCCTCGCCTATTTCTCGGAACGGCAACTCGAGATCGTTCGCATCTACTTCAAGGGGCAGAACTGGCGCCGCTGAAGCGCCAGATCCGTCTATACGTTGTCTATACGCAAAAAAAGACGCATGATTTCAGGCCATTACACACCGGGCACGCGTGCCGGCGCGTGCGCGGCCGGCGCGAGGTCCGCCACCTCCGTCCCCGCCGTCGCCTCCATGATCGCGAAGCCGTTCGGGTGCAGCACCAGCCGCTCCCCCTTGTGCTCCGCCCCCTGCGCCAGCGCGATCGCCCCGCCGCCCTTCAGCACCACCTCCTGCCGCTCCGGCGACAGGTTGAACACGCAGAGCACCGTCCCCCCGCGGGTGAAGGCCAGCACCGGCTCCGCCACGTCGAAGAACCGCGTCCGCCCGACCCGGAGCTCCTCGGTCTCCCGCCGCAGCCGGAGCATCCTGCGGTAGAATTCCAGCACCGACTCCGGATCGCCCCTCTGCCCCGCCACGTGCCGCGCCGCCTGCGGCGCCTTGACCGGCAGCCACGGCTTGCCGGTGGAGAAGCCGCTCGACGCGTTTCCCCCGTCCCAGACCATCGGCGTCCGGCAGCCGTCCCGCCCGATCGGCTCCGGCCAGAAGCGGATGCCCTGCGGGTCGGTCAGCTCGAAGAGCTCGAGCTCGGTCTCGGTCTGCCCGAGCTCCTCCCCCTGGTAGATGCAGATCGACCCCTCGAGCGACAAGAGCAGCGCCCCCGCGAGCTTGGCCAGCGCCTCCGGCCCGACCCCGTGCCGCGCCCAGCGCGAGACGTGCCGCCGCACGTCGTGGTTCGAGAAGGCCCAGGTCGGCCAGCCCCCCGGCGCCCCGGCATAGAAGTCCTCGATCTGCCCGCGGAAATGGCCCGCGTCGAACCGCTCTCCCAGCATCTCGAACGAATAGCACTTATGCAGCCGCCTGCCGCTCGTATATTCCCCCATCATCCGGATCGCGTGATGGCTCTCGCCCATCTCGCCCACCATCGCCCGCGCCTCGTACTCGTCGAGCAGCCGCCGCATGTCCTCGAGGAAGAGCAGGTTCTCCGGCTGGTTCTTCGAGAAGAGATGATACTGCATCCCGTAGGGGTTCACCTCCGGCGCGCTCTTGCGGCGGAAGTCGGCCGGATCGTCGCGCAGCAGCGCGTCGTGGAAGTAGAAGTTCACCGTGTCGAGCCGGAACCCGTCCACCCCCCGCTCCAGCCAGAAGCGCATGGTCGAGAGCAGCCACGCCCGCACCTCCGGGTTGTGGAAGTTGAAGTCCGGCTGCTCGGCGAGGAAGTTGTGCAGATAATACTGCCGCCGCCGCGCGTCCCAGGCCCAGGCCGGCCCGCCGAAGACCGACAGCCAGTTGTTTGGCGGGGTCCCGTCGTGCTTCGGATCCGCCCAGACGTACCAGTCGGCCTTCGGATTGTCGCGGCTCGACCGGCTCTCCACGAAGAAGGGATGCCGGTCCGACGAATGCGACAGCACCTGGTCGATGATGACCTTGAGCCCGAGCGCATGCGCCCGCTCGAGCAGGGCGTCGAAGTCGGCCAGCGTGCCGAAGATCGGGTCGATGTCGGTATAGTCCGCGACGTCGTAGCCCATGTCGGCCATCGGCGAGGTGAAGATCGGCGACAGCCAGATCGCGTCCACCCCGAGATCGGCCACATAGGGAAGCCGCCCGGTGATCCCCCTGAGATCGCCGATCCCGTCGCCGTTCGAATCCTGGAACGACCGGGGATAGATCTGGTACGTGACCGCTCCGCGCCACCAGTCGCTCATCGCACGCCTCCCTGCCGCAGCCCGGCGACCCTCTCGCGTCGCCTGCCGCCCGTCAACCGTCCGCGGCGAAAACACCCATATGCGTTCCATATGGAGTCCATGCGCGTTCCATACCGGCTTTCCGAGCCGTTTCAGCCGGATAGGCCGGAGCCCCGCCGCGGCGCCCCGCAATGCCCGTCGTTAAGGCCTTCTTAGCCAAACCGCCGTCCAAATGGGGCGTTCCCTTCGTGCTGGAGTGCCTTGGTCCCATGATTCCCACCAACCCGGAAGCCGAGCTCCGCGCGCTGGGCAGCCTGCGCCGGCAGTGCCTCTTCGCCGTCACCATCCTGCTCGTCGAGGACAGCCGCAGCGCGTCCGAAGCGATCCGCCTCTACGCCGCCGAGAGCGGCGCGCGGGTCCGCCGGGCGGACAGCCTGCACGCTGCCGGGCGGCATCTCGCGATCTACCGGCCGAACGTCGTCATCGTCGACCTCGGGCTGCCGGACGGCAGCGGGCTCGCGCTCATCCGGCATCTCGCCTCGGCCTCGACGCCGATCGGGGCGATCGTGGCGATGAGCGGGCACGAGCGGGCGAGCTGGCAGGCCGAGGCGCTCGAGGCGGGCGCGGCGGGCTGCCTCGAGAAGCCGATCGCGAGCCTTCGCGCTTTCCAGGAGCGCATCCTCTCGGTGCTGCCCGACGCGGCCACCCGCCGCGCGCCCGAGGAGCGCGAGCTCGCGCTCGCCGGCCGCGCCTCGGTCGGAGCGGCGCTCGCCGACGACATGCGCCGCGCCCGCTCGCTCCTCGGCGAGGCGCTGCCGGCGGGGGATCTCGACACCATCGCCTATTGCGCCCAGTTCCTCGGCTCGGTCGGCGAGATGCTCGGCGACGCCGACCTCGTGGCCGCCGCCCGCGGCGCCACCCGGCCCGGCGGCCCGGTCATCCTCGCCGCCCTCGTCGAGCGGCGGCTGGGCGCCGGCAGGGCAGGGGTGCAGGTCGCCTGAGCGAGGGGCACGATGCCGGCTCCAGGCAACCGGCTGACCCTGTGAGAACAGCTCCCCGCCATTCACCGCTGCTCAGCGAAGGTCGATCTCCGGCTGGCCCGCGGCTTGCGCGCCGAAAGGGGCGAAGCTGCTGAGCACGAACCAGGCGCGAAAGGCGGAGAGGTCCTTCCGCCCCCCATCCAGCCGAAGCCGACCGTCCGCGAGCGCCCCGTCGATCGAAAGATGGCCGAGCCATACCTGTGTCAGCACCGCCAGCGCGGCAGACACGAACAGGTCCACCTCGAATCCCGGCGGCTTGTAGCAGAGATCGACATAGTCCTTCTCCGCGACGAGCCAGTACCGGCGCTTGCGGACCGGCACGCCCGACAGGTCGAACTCCACCACGTAACGACGCCCGTGGCTCGGAAATCGCGCCACGACGTTGCGGCGGATGTCCCACATGAGCAGGTCGGGATCAAGGTTCGCCGGATTGACGAGGTCATGCCGCAGCCAGCGCTGCGCCCATGCTCCCATGGTTTCGATGATGGGACGGAGCTCCCGGCCCGAGGGGGTCAACACGTATTCCCAGCTGCCGGCCGCATTCTTCCGATGCTCGACGATCCCGTCGAGCTGCAGCTTCTGCAGACGCTGCCCGAGAAGAGCCGAGGACATTCGCGGCAGGCCGCGCTGCAGCTCGTTGAAGCGCACGCTTCCGCAAAGAAGCTCGCGGATGACGAGCGGTGTCCAGCGCTCGGCCAGTATCTCGGCGGCCAGAGCGACAGGGCAGAACTGTCCGTAGCCTCGCTTCACCGCCATGCTGGCAGGCCCCGCTCCTCGAGCGCAGTCTAGCTTCAGATCCTGAAGTTGTCGCGCCCGAGCTTCGCCGGATAATCGGCGCTTACCGTGCCGGCCCGGTCGGTTCCCGTCTGATCGCCGGCGCTTGTCAACCTCGGATGACAGGGTGAGAGCATGGAAAGGATCCTCTACGAACATCTCGGCGGCGCGGCCGGCATATCCGCGATCGTTGACGATCTGGTCGAAGCCCATCTCAGGAATCCGCTGATCCGGCACCGGTTCCTGCCGTATCTCGACCGTCCGGACGTCGTCGCCGCGGTCAAGCTGCACACCCGCGCTTTCTTCGGCGCGGCGAGCGGCGGGCCCGAGCGGTACGAGGGACGCTCGATGCCCGACGCGCATCGCGGGATGAACATCACCGACGCGGAGTTTGCCGCGGCGGTCGAGGACATCGCCGCGACGCTGGAAAGACACGCCGTCGACGAAGGTGCGCGCGAGCAGGTCCTCGTCCTGGCGAATTCGCTGCGAAGCGAGATCGTCAACCTCTAGCAGCGACGCGGCTGCCGGAACGGCTACCGCGGCCCCATGCGGATGGCGCCGTCGAGGCGGATGACCGAGCCGTTCAGCATCGCGTTCTCGGCGATCTGCACCACGAGGGCGGCGTATTCGTCCGGGCTGCCGAGGCGGGCGGGGAAGGGGACCTGGCCGCCGAGGCTCGCCTGCGCCTCCTCGGGCAGCCCCTCGAGCATCGGGGTGAGGAAGAGGCCGGGCGCGATCGAGACCACGCGCACGCCCGACCGCGCGAGATCGCGCGCCATGGGCAGCGTCATCGAGGCCACCCCTCCCTTGGAGGCGGCATAGCCGATCTGGCCGATCTGCCCCTCGAAGGCCGCGACCGAGGCGGTCATCACCACCACCCCCCGCTCCCCGTCGCCGTTCAGCGTCGGCGCCGCGGCCATCCGCGCCGCCGCCTGGGTGGCGAGGTTGAAGGTGCCGATCAGGTTGACCGCGACCACCCGCGCGAAGAGGCCGGGATCGTGCGGCCGCCCGTCGCGGTCGACGCTGCGCCCGGCCGGCGCGATGCCGGCGCAGGCGACGGCGATGCGCGCCACCCCGTGCGCCGCCTCGGCCCGCTCCAGCGCCGCGGCCACCGCCTCGGGATCGGTCGCGTCGGCGGCGCAGAAGAGCCCGTGCACCTCGCCCGCCACCGCCGCGCCGCGCTCGGCGTTGAGATCGAGGATCGCGACCCGCGCCCCCCGCCGCGCCAGCGCCCGCGCCGTGGCCGCCCCGAGGCCCGAGGCCCCGCCGCTCACCACCGCCGGCGTCTCCGGTCCCGGCCGCATCAGACGCGCTCCAGCGCCACGGCGGCGCCCTCGCCCCCGCCGATGCAGATGGCGGCGAGGCCCGTCGTCCTGTCGTGCCGCTCGAGCGCATGCAGCAGCGTCACCAGGATCCGCGCCCCCGAGGCCCCGATCGGATGCCCGAGCGCGCAGGCCCCGCCGTGCACGTTCAGCCGCTCGTGCGGCACGCCGGTCTCGGCCATGAAGGCCATCGGCACCACCGCGAAGGCCTCGTTGACCTCCCAGAGATCGACGTCCCCGACCGCCCAGCCGAGCCGCTCCATCAGCTTCCGCGCCGCCGGCACCGGCGCCGTCGGGAAGCGCGCCGGCGCCTGCGCGTGCGTCGCATGCCCGAGCACCCGCGCCCGGACAGGCAGCCCGCGCGCCCGCGCCTCGCCCTCGCGCATCAGGACCAGCGCCGCCGCCCCGTCCGAGATCGAGGAGGAATTCGCCGCCGTCACCGTCCCGTCCCTGCGGAAGGCGGGCTTCAGCGTCGGGATCCTCTCCGGCCGGGCACGCCCCGGCTGCTCGTCCTCCGTCACCTCGCCCACCGCGGCGATCTCGGCGGCGAAGGCGCCGGACGCCTGCGCCGCCAGCGCCCGGCCGAGCGAGGCCAGCGCATACTCGTCCTGCGCCGCGCGGGTGAAGCGGAACGCGCTGGCGCAGTCCTCGGCGAAGCTCCCCATCAGCCGCCCCCTGTCGTAGGCGTCCTCGAGCCCGTCGAGGAACATGTGGTCCTGCGCCACCGCATGCCCGAGCCGCGCGCCCGCGCGCAGCTTCGGCAGCAGGTAGGGCGCGTTCGTCATGCTCTCCATGCCGCCCGCCACCAGCAGCCGCGCGCTCCCGGCCAGGAGCGCATCCTGCGCCAGCATCACCGCCTTCATCCCCGAGCCGCACATCTTGTTGACCGTCGTCGCCGGCACCTGCTCCGGCAGCCCGGCGGCGAAGCCCGCCTGCCGCGCCGGCGCCTGCCCCTGGCCGGCGGCCAGCACGCAGCCCATCAGCACCTCGTCGACCTCCGCCCCGCCGATCCCGCCCCGCGCCAGCGCCGCGGCGATGGCGGCGCCGCCGAGCTCCGGCGCCTCGGCGGCGGCGAGCGCGCCCTGGAACCCGCCCATCGGCGTGCGGGCGGCCGCGACGATCACCACCCGCTCGCTCATCCTGCCGGCGCCTCCGCGCTCCCGCGCTCGCGGTAGGGCGTGGTCTTGTAGAGCGCCCGGTAGCATTTCGAGAAATGCGACGGCGAGGCGAAGCCGCAGGCGAGCGCCACGTTGATGACGCTCATGTCGGTCTGCATCAGCAGGTTGCGCGCCTTGGCCAGCCGCAGCTCCATATAGTAGCGCTTGGGGCTCCGCCCGAGGTAGCGCCGGAACAGCCGCTCCAGCTGCCGCGTCGACATGCCGGCGTCGCGGGCGAGCACCATCGGCGAGAGCGGCTCCTCGATATGCGCCTCCATCCGGTGGATGACGGTGGCGAGCCTGGGGTTCCTGACCCCGATCCGGGTCGGGATCGACAGCCGCTGCTCGTCGCGCTCGGAGCGGATCGAGGTGTGGATCATCTGGTCGGCGACGAGGTTGGCGAGCTCCGCCCCGTGCCGCCGCGCGATCAGGCTGAGCATGAGGTCGGTCGAGGCCGCGCCCCCCGCCGCCGTCCAGCGGTCGCGGTCGACGACGTAGATGTTCTGCGTCAGCTCGACGTCGGGAAACTCCTCCTCGAAGCTGTCGTGGTTCTCCCAGTGGATGGTGCAGCGCCGCCCGTCGAGCAGCCCGGCCTCGGCCAGCACCTGGGCGCCGGTGCAGACCGCGCCGACCGGCATGCCGCGCCGCGCCTCGCGGCGGAGCCAGGTCAGCACCGGCCGGGTGATCGCCTGCTTCACCGCGATGCCGCCGACGACGATGATCGCCGTCTCGCGCCCGAGCTCGCCGAGGCCGGTGTCGGCCTCGACCACCAGCCCGTTCGAGGCGGTGACCGGCCCGCCGCCCTCGGTCGCCACCTGCCACTCGTAGAGCGTGCGCCCGGCCATGCGGTTGGCGATGCGCAGCGGCTCGACGGCACCGGCGAAGGCGATGAGGGTGAAATTCTCCAGCAGGAGGAAGACGAAGCGCTCCGGCCGGGCGGGGTCCTGCGTGACGTCGCGTTTGGCGGCTGAAGCGTCGGCTGGGCACATGATGGCAACAGGTGATCACCGGCCCGCGTGCGGTCAAGGGGTTTCGCACGGCTCTGGTCAAGACCCGGCGGCTCGGCTATGGAACCGGCGAACGCACGCCGCACCGGAGGAACATCGCCATGTGCGCCGACTGGAGCAGGTCCGCCTGGAGATCGCGCCCGCGGGTCCAGATGCCCGACTATCCCGACGCCGCCGCGCTCGCCGCGGCCGAGGCGCGGCTTGCCTCCTATCCGCCGCTGGTCTTCGCCGGCGAGGCGCGCAAGCTCAAGGCGCAGCTGGCGCTCGCCTCCGAGGGCAAGGCCTTCCTGCTGCAGGGCGGCGATTGCGCCGAGAGCTTCGCCGAATTCAACGCCGACAACATCCGCGACACCTTCAAGGTGATGCTGCAGATGGCGGTGGTGCTCACCTTCGGCGCCAGGGTGCCGGTGGTGAAGGTCGGCCGCATCGCCGGCCAGTTCGCCAAGCCGCGCTCGGCGCCGACCGAGACGATCGGCGGGGTGGAGCTGCCCTCCTACCGCGGCGACATCATCAACGGCTTCGACTTCACGGCCGAGGCGCGGGTGCCCGACCCGGCGCGGATGCTGCAGGCCTACACCCAGTCGGCGGCGACGTTGAACCTCCTGCGCGCCTTCAGCCAGGGCGGCTATGCCGACATCACCCGGATCCACTCCTGGACGCTCGACTTCACCGCCGGGCAGTCCGGCTACGAGGAATACCACAAGCTCGCCAACCGCATCTCCGAGGCGCTCGAGTTCGTCGGCGCCGCCGGCGTCAGCCCGGAGACCAGCGAGACGCTGCACCGGGTGGACTTCTACACCAGCCACGAGGCGCTGCTGCTCGAGTACGAGGAAGCGCTCTGCCGCATCGACTCGACGACCGGCCTGCCGGTGGCGGGTTCCGGCCACATGATCTGGATCGGCGACCGGACGCGGCAGGTGGACGGGGCGCATGTCGAATTCTGCCGCGGGGTGCAGAACCCGATCGGGCTGAAGTGCGGGCCGTCGATCGCCGAGAGCGACCTCCTCCGCCTGGTCGACCGGCTGAACCCGAAGAACGAGGCGGGCCGGCTCACGCTCATCGCCCGCTTCGGGGCGGGGCAGGTGGCCGAGCATCTGCCGCGGCTCATCCGCGCCATCGAGCGCGAGGGGCGGAAGGTCGTCTGGTCCTGCGATCCGATGCACGGCAACACGATCAAGTCCTCGACCGGCTACAAGACGCGGCCCTTCGATCGGGTGCTGCGCGAGGTGCGCGAGTTCTTCGCCGTGCACGAGGCCGAGGGGACGATCCCGGGCGGCGTGCATTTCGAGATGACCGGGCGCGACGTGACCGAGTGCACCGGCGGGGTCCGGGCGGTGACGGACGAGAATCTCTCCGACCGCTACCACACCGCCTGCGACCCGCGGCTCAATGCCGCGCAGTCGCTGGAGCTCGCCTTCCTCGTCGCCGGGATGCTGCACCAGCGCCTGCAGGCGCACCGCGCCGCGGTCTGAGCCGGCGTCCGGCGTGGCGCCGCGCCTTCTCGTCCTGACCGCGGCGGCCGGGGTGCCCGAGGCCGTCGCCACCGCCGCCGCCCGCGCGCTCGGCGGCGAGGCGCGGCGGCTCGCCGACACCGCGGTCGAGGTCGCCTTCGCCGGCGCGGTGCCGGACGGCCTCGCGGTGCCCGGGTGCGACGCCAACATCGTCCCGGCCGAGGGGCGGCGCAAGCGCATCCTCGTCGCCGACATGGATTCGACGATCATCGGCGTCGAATGCATCGACGAGCTCGCCGACTTCGCCGGCTTCAAGGCCGAGGTGGCCGCGATCACCGAGGCGGCGATGCGGGGCGAGCTCGACTTCGAGGCGGCGCTGACCGCCCGCGTCGGCCTGCTGCAGGGCCTGCCGGCGGGCGTGCTCGAGGAATGCTACGCCGAGCGGGTGCGGCTCAACCCCGGCGCGCGCACGCTGGTCGCCACCATGGCGGCGCTCGGGGCGGAGACGGCGCTCGTCTCGGGCGGCTTCACCTACTTCTCCGAGCGCGTGGCGCAGGCGGCCGGCTTCGCCCGGCACCAGGCGAACGAGCTCCTGATCGCGGACGGGGCGCTGACCGGCGACGTCGCCCGCCCGATCCTCGGCCGCGTCGCCACCAAGGGCCTGGCCGACGAGCTGTACGACAAGGGCTACCTGATCGTCGATGGCACGGACGGCAGGGTTCACTATGTGGCGTTGCCGCCCA
>NZ_CALLYO010000389.1 GCF_937858865.1 uncultured Amaricoccus sp.
CCTGCGAGCCGGTGAGGCCCTGGCAGATGACCTTGGTGTTCTCGTCGACGAGGATCGCCATTCTTCAGCCTTCCTTGAAGGGATTGCGAACCGTCACGGCGCCATAGACGCGCCCGTCGGTCATGTCTTCGCTCAGCACGGTGTCGCAGCCGAGACGTTCGGCGGCGGCGAGAATCGCGCCGTCGTAGTAGTTGAGGCCATGCTCGGCCGAGATGGCGACGCCGCGGCGGACGAGCGCGGCGTCGATGGGCAGAGTAGGGCGCGCCTCCAACGAGGCGAGCCATCCGTCGATCTCGCCGTCGGAGAGCGGCGGCGATGCCTTCCGCCGCACGACGGCGACGAACTCGGCCATGACTTGGGCGGAAATGGCGAAGTCGCTCCGGTCAAGAACGTCCATTGCCACCTTCCACTTCGCCGGATGTGTCCTTTCGGAGATCGCCGCGTAGATCAGAACGTTCGTATCGAGAAAGGCGCTCGGCATAGGCTTCCTCGCGATTCCACTCGCCGATCATGCCGCGGTGGGAATTGCGGGCCATCTCGACCATTTCCATCCTGGCGCGGTAGGCTTCCGGCGTCTCGCCGCCGGTGACCTTGGCCACGAGATCCGAGACGAGATCGTCGACACTCAATCCCCGCTCCACGGCAAGCCGTTCGGCCCGCTGGAAGAGATCATCGTCGATCTTGATGCTCTTCATGACCTGGCGCCTATCCCTTCACCGCCTTGACGATCTTCTCGGCCGCATCGGCGAGGTCGTCGGCGGCGATGATGGCGAGGCCGCTCTCGTTCAGGATCTTCTTGCCGAGCTCGACGTTGGTGCCCTCGAGGCGCACGACCAGCGGCACCTGGAGGCCGACCTCCTTCACCGCCGCGATCACGCCCTCGGCGATCACGTCGCAGCGCATGATGCCGCCGAAGATGTTGACGAGGATGCCCTTCACGTTCGGGTCGGAGGTGATGATCTTGAAGGCTTCCGTCACCTTCTCCTTGGTGGCGCCGCCGCCGACGTCGAGGAAGTTGGCGGGCTCCGAGCCGTAGAGCTTGATGATGTCCATCGTCGCCATGGCGAGGCCGGCGCCGTTCACCATGCAGCCGATCTCGCCGTCGAGCGCGATGTAGTTGAGGTCGAACTTGGAGGCGGCGAGCTCCTTGGGGTCCTCCTCGGTCTCGTCGCGGAGCGCGAGGATGTCCTTCTGGCGGTAGAGCGCGTTCGAGTCGAAGCCCATCTTGGCGTCGAGGCACTTGATGTCGCCGGCGGTGGTGACGATGAGCGGGTTGATCTCGACCATCTCCGCGTCCTTCTCGGTGAAGAGACGGTAGAGCTTGTCGATGAGGTCGACGCACTGCTTCACCTGCTTGCCCTCGAGCCCGAGGGCGAAGGCGACGCGGCGGCCGTGGAAGCCGGAGATGCCGGAGGCCGGGTCGACGGTGAAGGTCAGGACCTTCTCCGGGGTGTTGTGGGCCACCTCCTCGATGTCCATGCCGCCCTCGGTCGAGCAGACGAAGGCGATGCGCGAGCTGACGCGGTCGATGAGGAGCGCGAGGTAGAGCTCGCGGGCGATGTCGGAGCCGTCCTCGATGTAGATGCGGTTGACCTGCTTGCCGGGGGCGCCGGTCTGCTTGGTCACGAGGGTGCGGCCGAGCATCTTCTGCGCCTCTTCGGCGGCCTCCTCGACCGACTTGGTGACGCGCACGCCGCCCTTCTCGCCGGCGGTGGCTTCCTTGAACCTGCCCTTGCCGCGGCCGCCGGCGTGGATCTGCGCCTTCACCACCCAGATCGGGCCGTCGAGCTCGCCCGCGGCGGTCTTCGCCTCCTCGGCGCGGAGCACGACGCGCCCGTCGGAGACAGGAGCGCCGTACTCCCTGAGGAGCTGCTTGGCCTGGTACTCGTGGATGTTCATTTCCGTCCCTCGCCTCGCCCTGCGGCCTTTCGGCTTGGTTAGGCCCGTTTTGCCGCAAGTTGCAATCGAATTAAGCGCGCCGGAGGCGTGATCGGGCCGAAAACGATCTTACGTGATCACATGGGAAATTGCTGTGATCACGAGTGTCCGCGGAGGGGGATTCGACCCGATTCGCCGTTGCGGCTCAGTCGGCTACGATCACCCCGCAGGCGATGCGGTCGCCGGCGTGGCCGGAGGGCTGGGTGGCGTAGTCGTCGGGCATGGCGTGGACGAGGACCGCGGCACCGTCCTCGTCGAAGAGCCGGTTGTCGAGGGCGAGGAAGGTGTCGAGGAGCTCGATCGCCACCGTCCCGTCGGCGCCGACGGTGATGTTGGTCATGTCGCCGGCGTGCGGGCCGCCCTCGACGAGGAAGCCGTGCTCGGCGCCCGTCGGGTTGTAGTGGCCGCCGGCGCTGTCGAACGGCGGCTCGCAGGCGCCGGTCGCGTGGACGTGGAAGCCGTGCGGGCCGGGCGGCAGGCCCTGGAGCTCGCCCTGGATCATCACCCCGGCCGGCGTGCTGTTGAGGACGAGCGTGCCGAGGGCCGCGCCCTCGGCAGAGGTCATCGCCGCCTGGGCGGTCTTCACCTGGTCGTCCTGCGCCAGGGCGGGGACGGCGGACAGAAGCGCAAGCGCAAGCCCGGCTCGCATGAGGTGCATGACACGTTCCTCCCTGAATGTGCGTCTCAGGGGAAACAGCTTAGCACGGGCTTGCGTTCCCGCCGAACGGAAGCGCGGCAGGCCTCAGGCGAGGCGGGTGTCGATGGCCTTGCACGCCTCGACGAGGCCGCGCACGGCCTCGACCGACTTGTCGAAGGCCGCCTTTTCGCCGCGGTCGAGCTTGATCTCGACGACGCGCTCGATGCCGCCGGCGCCGATGACGGTGGGGACGCCCACGTACATCCCCTTGAGGCCGTAGGCGTTCTCGACCCAGGCGGCGCAGGGCAGCACGCGCTTCTGGTCCTTGAGGTAGGCCTCGGCCATCTCGATCGCCGAGGCGGCGGGGGCGTAGAAGGCCGAGCCGGTCTTGAGCAGGCCGACGATCTCGGCGCCGCCGTCGCGGGTGCGCTGGACGATGGCGTCGAGCTTCTCCTGGGTGGTCCAGCCCATCTCGACGAGGTCGGGGAGCGGGATGCCGCCGACGGTCGAATAGCGGGCGAGCGGCACCATGCTGTCGCCGTGGCCGCCGAGCACGAAGGCCGAGACGTCCTTGACCGAGACGTCGAACTCCTCGGCGAGGAAGTGGCGGAAGCGGCCGCTGTCGAGCACGCCCGCCATGCCGCAGACCTTCTGCTTCGGCAGGCCGGCGAACTCGCGCAGCGCCCAGACCATGGCGTCGAGCGGGTTGGTGATGCAGATGACGAAGGCGTTCGGGGCGTGCGCCTTGAGGCCGTCGCCGACCGCCTTCATCACCTTGAGATTGATGCCGAGCAGGTCGTCGCGGCTCATGCCCGGCTTGCGCGGGACGCCGGCGGTCACGATGCAGACGTCGGCGCCGGCGATCTCCTCGTAGGAGTTGGCGCCCTTGAGCTTGGCGTCGAAGCGGCCGATCGGGCCCGACTCGGCGATGTCGAGCGCCTTGCCCTGGGGAATGCCCTCGGCGATGTCGAACAGGATCACGTCGCCGAGTTCGCGGAGCGCGGCGAGATGGGCGAGGGTGCCGCCGATCTGCCCCGCACCGATCAGTGCGATCTTCGCTCTAGCCATCCGTCTGTCCCCCGGTGCGGTGTGAAAACCGGCTCGTGGCTAGCCTCTCGGCGACCGGTTGGCAAGGGGGGCGGAGTGGCTTCAGGCGTCGCTGCCGGCCTTGTCGAGCGGGCGGGCGTCCTGCTCCCAGAGCTGGCCGGCGGCGAGCAGGCAGGTGATGCCGTCGGGCCGGGTCATCAGGATCGTCCAGGTGCCGGTCTCCTCGGAGCTGTAGACCTCGACGATGCCGTTGTCGCGGTTGAGCCCGAGGCTCCTCAGCGTTTCGCCGAAGCGATCCTGCAGCCTCTGCACCACGCGCGTGCGGTCGGCGCAGGTGGTTTCCTCGGCGTTCGCGCCGGGCGTGGCGGCGAGAAGCGCGGCGGCGGTTGCGGCCCGGACAAGGAACGAGAGATGCGGCAAGGTCCTGCTCCTTCTGCCTCGCGGGGCTTCGCTGTCCCCGCGTTCGTGGTGGAAAATCTCCGGGCGAAAGGAGAACCCTTTGTTAACGAAGCGCGCGCTCCGCGCGGCCACCGCGCAACGGGTCGGGGCAATTGGCGCTTGTCTTTCGCGGGAGGTGGGGTAAGTCATGTCGCGGTGCAGCAAAAGCTTCCGGGACGCCATGCCGCAGGACGATCATCCCTACCGTTCCGTCCTCTACATGCCGGGCTCGCGGCCGCGGGCGCTGGAAAAGGCCCGGTCGCTGCCGGCCGATGCGCTGATCCTCGACCTCGAGGATGCGGTCGCGCCGGCCGAGAAGCCACGGGCGCGCGAGCTGGTCGCCGAGGCGGTGGCGGCGGGCGGCTACGGGCGGCGCAAGCTGCTGGTGCGGGTCAACGGCCTCGACACCGCGTGGGGCGAGGCGGACCTGGCGGCGGCCTGCGCCGCGGGGCCGGATGCGATCCTGCTGCCCAAGGTCGAGACGCCGGCGGACGTGACGCGGGCGGCCGATCTCCTCGCGCGGCACGGGGCGCCCGAGGGCTGCACGATCTGGGCGATGATGGAGACGCCGCGGGCGATGCTGAACGCCGGGGCGGTGGCCGGGGCGCATCCGCGGCTCGAGGGATTCGTCATGGGGACGAACGACCTCGTCAAGGAGCTGGGCGCCGCGCACACGCCGGACCGGCTGCCGCTGGTCGCGAGCCTCGGGCTCTGCCTGCTGGCCGCCCGCGCCGAGGGGCTGGTCTGCGTCGACGGGGTCTTCAACGCCTTCCAGGACCAGGAGGGGCTGCGCGCCGCCTGCGTGCAGGGGCGCGAGATGGGCTTCGACGGCAAGACGCTGATCCACCCCGACCAGCTGGCGGTGACGAACGAGGTCTTCGCGCCCTCGCCCGAGGACGTGGCTCTGGCGCGCGAGCAGGTCGCGGCCTTCGAGGCCGCCGAGGCGCGCGGCGAGGGGGTCGCGGTCGTCAACGGGCGGATCGTGGAGAACCTGCACGTGGTGACGGCGAAGCGGCTGCTGGCGCGCGCGGCGGTGATCGCCGAGCTGGAGGCGGCGCAATGACCCTGCTCGTCCTCGGACTGCTGCTCTGGACGGCGGTGCATCTCTTCAAGCGGGCGGCGCCGGGCGCGCGCGCCGCGCTGGACGGGGCGGTGGGCGCCGGGCCGGCGCGCGGCGTCATCGCGGCGTTGCTGCTTCTCGGCACCCTGCTCATCGTCGTCGGCTTCCGCCGGGCGCCGGTCGTGCCGGTCTACGATCCGCCGGGCTGGGGGATCCATCTCAACAACCTCCTGATGATCTGCGCGGTCGGACTGCTCGGGGCCGGGCATTCGAAAGGGGTCGCGCGGACCTGGATGCGGCATCCGATGCTGACTGCCGTGCTGATCTGGGCGGTGGCGCACCTGCTGGTGAACGGGGACCGCGCCTCGCTCGTCCTCTTCGGCTGGCTCGGGCTCTGGGCGATCGCGGAGATGCTCCTCATCGGCGCGCGCGAACCGGCCTGGGTGCGGCCCGGGCCGGGGACGACGGCGGGCACGGTGCGCTGGGTGGTCATCTCGGTCGTGCTCTTCGCCGTGATCACGGCGATCCACGGCTGGCTCGGCTACTGGCCCTTCCCGCAATGACCAAGACGCGCGCCGGCAACTTCTTCGAGGACTATGCGGTCGGCCAGGTGCTGACCCACGCCGTCCCGCGCACCGTCACCGAGGGGGAGCGGGCGCTCAACACGGCGCTCTATCCCGCCCGATTCGCGCTGACCTCGTCGGACGAGTTCGCGCGCGCCTCGGGGCTGCCGCGGAGCCCGATCGACGAGCTCGCCGCCTTCCACATCGTCTTCGGCAAGACCGTCCCCGACATCAGCCTCAACGCGGTGGCGAACCTCGGCTACGCCGAGGCGCGCTGGCTCGAGCCGGTCTGGCCGGGCGACACGCTGACCGCGACGAGCGAGGTGATCGGCCTGCGCGAGACCTCGAACGGCAGGAGCGGCGTCGTCTGGGTGCGCTCGACCGGCTGGAACCAGCACGGCCGGGCGGTGCTGCGCTACTGCCGCTGGGTGATGGTCAGGAAGCGCGACTCCGCGTCGCCGGCACCCGAGGCGGTGGTGCCCGAGCTCGCGCCGGCGGTGGCGGCGGGCGATCTCGTGGTGCCGGCCGGGCTCGACTTCACCGGCTACGACTTCGCCCTCGCCGGCGAGCCCTGGCGCTGGGGCGACTATGCGGTGGGCGAGCGGATCGACCATGTCGACCGGGTGACGGTCGAGGAGGCCGAGCACATGCTCGCCACCCGGCTCTGGCAGAACACGGCCAAGGTGCATTTCGACGTCACCCAGCGCGAGGACGGCCGGCGGCTGATCTACGGCGGCCATGTCATCAGCCTGGCGCGGGCGCTGAGCTTCAACGGGCTGGCCAACGCGCAGCTCGTCGTGGCGATCAACGCCGGCAGCCACGTCAATCCCTGCTTCGCCGGCGATACCGTCGGCGCCTGGAGCGAGGTGCTCGACAGGGCGGAGACCGCGGCGCCGGGGGTGGGCGCGCTGCGGCTGCGCACCGTCGCCGGCACGGGGCCGGCCTTCGCGCTGCGCGACGAGGCGGGGAAGTACCTGCCCGAGGTGCTGCTCGATCTCGACTACTGGGTCCTGGTGCCGCAGTGATCAGGCCGCCTTGCAAAGGGGCACCGTCTGGTGCCATTAACGATTCATCCACCCAGCTCACGTGCTGACGCAATATTATGTCAGGGGAATGCGGAGGTAGACATGTCTGACGCCAACCGGGGAAACCGGCCGCTTTCACCCTTCATGATCGGACCGATCTACCGGCCGCAGATCAACTCGATCATGTCGATCAGCCACCGGCTGACCGGGCTCGGGCTGGCGCTGACCGCGATGCTGCTGGTCTGGTGGTTCCTGGCGGCGGCGACGGGACCGGAATACTTCCGTTTCGTCGACGGGCTGCTGACCTCGTGGATCGGCACGCTGGTCATGGTCGTCTCGCTCGCGGCGCTCTGGTATCACTTCTTCACCGGGCTCCGGCATCTGGTCTGGGACGCCGGGGTGGGACTCGAGAAGGCGCAGATCCGCCCGAGCGGCATCGCCGTGCTGGTGGCGGCGGGCGTCATGACGCTCCTCACCCTCGTCATCGCGCTCTGAGGAGGCCGCCATGCAGTTCCGCACCGACAGGCAGCGCGTCCAGGGCCTCGGGGCCTCCGGCGACGGCGTTGGGCACTGGTGGAGCCAGCGGATCACCTCGATCGCGCTGGTGCCCCTGACCATCGTCTTCATCTTCCCCTTCGTGCAGGCGCTCGGCTCCGACTTCGAGCGGGTGCGCGAGGTCTACAGCCACCCGTTCAACGCGGTGGTGGCGATCCTCTTCTTCGCGGTCGGCTTCCGCCACCTGCAGCAGGGCATCCAGGTGGTGATCGAGGACTATGTGCACGACAAGCCGCTCATGGTCGGGCTGCAGCTCGCCAACACGCTGCTGACCTTCGCCTTCGCGATGACGGCCATCTTCGCGGTCGCCATGATCGCCTTCGCCGCCTGAGGAGCCCCGACATGGCCGCATACGAGTTCACCGACCACAGCTACGACGTCATCGTGGTCGGCGCCGGCGGGGCGGGCCTCCGCGCCACGCTCGGCATGGCCGAGCAGGGCCTCAGGACCGGCTGCATCACCAAGGTCTTCCCCACCCGCTCGCACACCGTCGCCGCCCAGGGCGGCATCGCCGCCTCGCTCTGCAACATGGGGCCCGACCACTGGCAGTGGCACATGTACGACACCGTGAAGGGGTCGGACTGGCTCGGCGACACCGACGCGATGGAGTATCTGGCGCGCGAGGCGCCGAAAGCGGTCTACGAGCTCGAGCACTACGGGGTGCCGTTCAGCCGCACCGAGGACGGGCGGATCTACCAGCGGCCGTTCGGCGGGCATACGACCGAGTTCGGCGAGGGGCCGCCGGTGCAGCGCACCTGCGCGGCGGCGGACCGGACCGGGCACGCGATCCTGCACACGCTCTACGGGCAGTCGCTGAAGAACAATGCGCAGTTCTTCATCGAGTTCTTCGCCATCGACCTGATCATGACCGAGGACGGCATCTGCCAGGGCGTGCTGGCCTGGAAGCTCGACGACGGGACGCTGCACCGGTTCAACGCCAAGATGACCGTGCTCGCCACCGGCGGTTACGGGCGGGCCTATTTCTCGGCGACCTCGGCGCATACCTGCACCGGCGACGGCGGCGGGATGGTGGCGCGGCAGGGTCTGCCGCTGCAGGACATGGAGTTCGTGCAGTTCCATCCCACGGGGATCTACGGCGCGGGCTGCCTGATCACCGAGGGGGCGCGCGGCGAGGGCGGCTACCTGACGAACTCCGAGGGCGAGCGGTTCATGGAACGCTATGCGCCCACCTACAAGGACCTCGCCAGCCGCGACGTGGTGTCGCGCTGCATGACGATCGAGATCCGCGAGGGCAGGGGGGTCGGACCGCTCAAGGACCATATCCACCTCAACCTCAACCACCTGCCGCCCGAGGCGCTGGCCGAGCGGCTGCCGGGGATCTCGGAATCGGCGAAGATCTTCGCCGGCGTCGACGTGACCAAGGCGCCGATCCCGGTCTTGCCGACGGTGCACTACAACATGGGCGGCATCCCGACCAACTACTGGGGCGAGGCGCTGAACCCGACGGAGCACAATCCCGACGCGATCCAGCCCGGCCTGATGGCGGTGGGCGAGGCCGGCTGCGCCAGCGTCCACGGGGCGAACCGGCTGGGGTCGAACAGCCTGATCGACCTCGTGGTCTTCGGGCGGGCGGCGGCGATCCGCGCCGGCGAGGTGGTGGAGCGGGGGACGCCGAACCGGCCGCTCAACGCGGCCTCGGTCGAGGCGGCGGTCGAGCGGTTCGACCGGCTGCGCCATGCCGAGGGGTCGATCCCGACCGCCGAGCTCCGGCTCAGGCTGCAGCGCGCCATGCAGGAGGACGCCGCGGTCTTCCGTACCGCCGAGGTGCTGCAGAACGGCTGCCGCCAGGTGAAGGCGATCGCCGACCAGATGCCGGACATCAAGGTCACCGACCGCTCGATGATCTGGAACTCCGACCTGATGGAGACGCTCGAGCTCACCAACCTCGTCCCGAACGCGCTCGCCACCATCGTCGGGGCGGAGGCACGGCACGAGAGCCGCGGTGCGCACGCCCGCGAGGACTTCCCCGACCGCGACGACGGGAACTGGCGCAAGCATACGCTCGCGGTGGTGCATCCGGACAATGCGGTGACGCTGAGCTATCGCCCCGTCCACCTCGATCCGCTGACGCCGGTGGAGAAGGGCGGGATCGATGTGAAGAAGATTGCGCCCAAGGCGCGGGTGTACTGAGGAGCGGGCGATGGTCGAGTTCACGCTGCCACGCAACAGCCGGATGGTCACCGGCAAGACCTGGCCGAAGCCCGAGGGCGCGACCAACGTCCGGACCTTCCGCATCTACCGCTGGGACCCGGACTCCGGGCGCAACCCGCAGATCGACACCTACTTCGTCGACATGGACAGCTGCGGGCCGATGATCCTGGACGCGCTGATCAAGATCAAGAACGAGATCGACCCGACGCTGACCTTCCGCCGGTCGTGCCGCGAGGGGATCTGCGGGTCCTGCGCGATGAACATCGACGGGATCAACACGCTCGCGTGCATCTACGGCATGGACGAGATCACCGGGGACGTGCGGATCTATCCGCTGCCGCACATGCCGGTGGTGAAGGATCTGGTGCCGGATCTCACGCATTTCTATGCCCAGCACGCCAGCATCCGGCCGTGGCTCGAGACGGAGACGGTGACGCCGGAGCGGGAATGGAAGCAGTCGATCGAGGACCGGCGCAAGCTCGACGGGCTCTACGAGTGCGTGATGTGCGCCTGCTGCTCGACCGCCTGCCCGTCCTACTGGTGGAACCCTGACCGCTACATCGGGCCGGCGGCGCTGCTGCACGCCTACCGGTGGATCATCGACAGCCGGGACGAAGCGACCGGGGAGCGGCTCGACGATCTCAACGACGGCTTCAAGCTCTATCGCTGCCACACGATCATGAACTGCACCCAGACCTGCCCGAAGCACCTGAACCCGGCGAAGGCGATCGCCGAGATCAAGAAGCTGATGGTCGAGCGGCGGATGTGAGATGTGAGGCTGCTCGGGGCGGGTGTCGTGCGCGCACGGCATTTGCCATGTCGTTGAAATGACCTGCTGCAACTACCGACGCTTGCCGCATTTCAACGAAGGTTGCCGCGCGCGCAGGTCAGCGGTCGCTCAGGATCCTTAAACGCATCCGGCGCTGGTGGTCCTGAGTGCCGAAGAACACGGCGAGGATGCGTACGCGCCCCTCCTCTCGCGCGCCTTCGATCTGGAAGTAGTAGATTGCCCGGTCGAGCGTGACGTGACGGAGGCCGGGGGCGAGATCCTCGTGAATCGGGCCACGGTGCGGGGCGAGGGCGAGGCGGTCGGCGGAGGCGACGATGCTGCGGATCCGGCGGGCGGCATGGTCGAAGGCTTCCTCCGGGGCTTCGCCGAAGCCGCGGTAGGTTTCGGCCAGGTGGTCGAAAAGCAGCTCGAGATCTCGATGCGCCGCTGCGGCGAACTCAACTCGCCACATCGCGGCGTTTCCGCGCGATCATCGCCTCGACCTGCTCGCTCATCGCCTCCGCGGAGAGGAACGGTCCTTCGAGCCGCTCGCGCAGGATGGCCCTGAGCGCGGCGACGTCGGCCTCGTCGGCTTCCACCTGCCGCCGCAGCAGGTCGATTCCCTGCTGGAGGACGGCGCTCGCACTTGGGTAACGCCCGGCGGCCACCAGCGACCGGACGAAGGCGTCCTGTTCGTCGGTGAGCGAGATCGAGGACTTGACGGTCACCTGTGCTCCTTCCTGGCCTGCTCAGGCACGGTACGACCGGGTAGCACCTGCGTCAAGCGCCTCCCTCATCCCCGTACATGCACCAGGCGAACGGGTCGGGGCGAATCGCCGCCGCGGTCAGGCGGCCTCGCGGGTGGCGGCGTCGGCGAGGGCGACGATGTCGAGCATGATGCGGTTCAGCTCGAAGTCCTTGGGGGTGTAGACGCGGGCGACGCCGGCGGCGAGGAGCTGGGCGGCGTCGGAGTCGGGGATGATGCCGCCGACCACCACCGGCACGTCGGCGAGGTCGGCGGCGCGCATCCGCTCCATGACCTCGGTGACGAGGGGGAGGTGGGAGCCGGAGAGGATGGAGAGGCCGACGACGTGGACGCTCTCCTCCAGGGCGGCGTTGACGATCTGCGCCGGGGTGAGGCGGATGCCCTCGTAGAGCACCTCCATGCCGCAGTCGCGGGCGCGGACGGCGATCTGCTCGGCGCCGTTGGAGTGGCCGTCGAGGCCGGGCTTGCCGACGAGGAATTTTATCCGCCGCCCGAGGTGGGCGGAGGCGGCCTCGACGGCGGCGCGGACCTCGGAGAGGTTGCCGGCGGGGGCGGCGGCCGCCTTGCCGACGCCGGTCGGGGCGCGGTACTCGCCGAAGACCTCGCGCATGGCGGCGCCCCATTCGCCGGTGGTGACGCCGGCCTTGGCGGCGGCGATCGAGGCGGGCATAACGGTGGCGCCGGCGCGAGCGGCGGCCTTGAGGGCGGCGAGGGCCGCCTCGACGGCGGCGGGGTCGCGGGCGGCGCGCCAGGCCTGGAGGCGGGCGATCTGCTCGGCCTCGACGGCCGGGTCGACGACGAGGATGCCGCCTTCGCCGGCGGTGAGCGGCGAGGGCTCGGCCTCGGTGAAGCGGTTGACGCCGACGACGGTGGTGGCCCCCGCCTCGATGCGGGCGAGGCGGGCGGTGTTGGCGGCGACGAGCGCCGACTTCATGTAGTCGATGGCGGCGATGGCGCCGCCCATCTCGTCGATGGTGGCGAGTTCGGCGCGGGCGCCGGCCTTCAGCTCCTCGACCCTGGCGGCGACGGCGGGGTTGCCGTCGAAGAGGTCGGCGTATTCGAGGAGATCCGTCTCGTAGGCCATGATCTGCTGCATGCGGAGCGACCATTGCTGGTCGAAGGGACGCGGCAGGCCCAGGGCCTCGTTCCAGGCCGGGAGCTGGACGGCGCGGGCGCGGGCGTTCTTCGAGAGGACGACGGCGAGCATCTCGATCAGGATGCGGTAGACGTTGTTCTCCGGCTGCTGCTCGGTCAGGCCGAGGGAGTTGACCTGGACGCCGTAGCGGAAGCGGCGGAGCTTCGGGTCGGCGACGCCGTAGTCGTCGCGGCAGATCTCGTCCCAGAGCTCGACGAAGGCGCGCATCTTGCACATCTCGGTAACGAAGCGGATGCCGGCGTTCACGAAGAAGGAGATGCGGGAGACGACCTGCGCGAAGTCCTGCGCGTCGACTTGGCCGCGCACCTCGTCGAGGACGGCGCGGGCGGTGGCGAGCGCGAAGGCGAGCTCCTGCTCGGGCGTCGCGCCGGCTTCCTGCAGGTGGTAGCTGCAGACGTTCATCGGGTTCCACTTCGGGACCGAGCGGTAGCAGTACTGGGCGACATCGGCGATGAGCCGGAGGGACGGCTCGGGCGGGAAGACGTAGGTGCCGCGGGAGAGATATTCCT